>CAXUIE010000455.1:1279-2612 GCA_964250825.1 uncultured Acidisphaera sp.
CGCTCTTCCTGAGCGACGCCTACTTCATCGGCGACTACGGCGGTTACGACCTCGGCCCGCCCCCGCCGGGCTGCCGCTGGGTCCGCTACGGCCCGGACGCCCTGCTGGTGAACGACTACACCGGCGAGGTGGTGGATGTGGCGTATGGGGTGTTCTGGTGGTGAAAGCTGTGGGAGCCGCGCCGTATCCGTTCCCACAGCAGAGAGTTAGAGCCTGACTCAAAAGCCTACGTCCTAGCCAGTCGCCTGACAGCGAGCTGGATACAGGCGAGGGCGACGAAGGCGGCGAGGGTGTCGGCGAGGTTCTCGTAGTCTTTGGCCAGTCGCCGATTGCGTCCGAACCAGGAGAAGGTTCGCTCGACCACCCAGCGGCGGGGCAGGACGACGAAGCCCTTCATGTCATCGCAACGCCTGACGATCTCCACGCGCAAGGCGGGCTGTTTGGCGACGGCGCTCTGCACCTGATGGGCGTTGTAGCCGCCATCCGCCCAGATCAGCTCGAGCCAGTTGAAGCGCTGGCGGATCTTGTCGAGGACCAGGGCCGCGCCGTCACGGTCCTGGATGGCGGCGGAGTGGACGATGACCCGCATGGGCAGGCCCTCTGTATCGACCAGGGCATGGAGCTTGCGCCCCTTCACCTTCTTACCGGCGTCATAACCCACTGCGTCTGCTTCACTTTTCGCGCAGCCCCCTTTTCCGCCGACTTCAGCGACTGGCTGTCGATCACGCCCGCGCTGGGGCTCGCTTCTCGTCCCAGACGCTCGCGCAACGCCATCCGCAGTTCGTCCCAGATCGCCTCCCACACGCCCTCGCGCTGGAAGGCGCGGAAAATGTTGTAGACCGTCGAACGCGGCGGGAACGGCCCGCGCGGCAGATACCGCCACGGGCAGCCCGTCCGCAGCAGATAGAAGATCGCGTTCAGCGCCGCGCGCATGTCGGTCTTGCGCGGCCGGCCGCCGGGCTTGGCCTTCGGGATCAGCGGCGCCAGGCGAGCCCACTCCGCCTCCGTCAGATCGCTCGGAACCCGATCCCCGGCTTGCCGATAGGTCCTTCGATCAGCTTCGCTCCACATCCCAATCATCCCCGAAAAAGTCAGTGATGACCGGGTGAATCAGTCCGACCTTAACGGCTTCCTACCTTTTGGGTCAGGCTCTAAGCGTGTTCAACCGCTGATAAAAGAGTTCCTTCGGAAGTGGTTCTCGCTCCAATCTATCGTCCATAATCCTAAGATAGGACTTCTCGAAAATCTCTGTAGTCGGCCTCTCAAGAAGGCTGCCATCAGCAACGGCCCACAACACTTCCTCATAATCCTTACTGTTCTTGTGCTTCTGGGT
>CAXUIE010000456.1:0-2611 GCA_964250825.1 uncultured Acidisphaera sp.
AACTGGTAGTCATGCAGGACCGCCTGCTCGACGTCCTGGAGATAGTTGACCACCGAGATGAGTTCCTGATCGCGTCCGACGAGGTATTCCTGGCTCCAACGTGAACGCAGCCGTGTGACGCGAAGGCGGTAGCAGTTCGCGACGGAGGGCGGCTCGACCAGCACGGCGCGATCCCCGCATTCATACCGAACCAGCGGCATCCCCGTGCTGAGAAAACCCGTGCTGACGAGGCGTCCCGCCCGCCCGGGTTCCGTGATCGTTTGGCCATCCTCCCCCAGCAGTTCCGTCAAGCCATACAACGGCTCGAACTCGAACACGTCCGGCTCGCCAAGGACCTCCGCGGCGATGGCGCAGCGTTCGGTCAGGCCGTAATAGCTCCGGACGGCGGCGCCGCCGAACGCCCGGGACAGCAGATCACGCTGGTGCGCGAACAACGTTTCGGATGTCGTGAGCACGCCACGAAGCCGGTTCCCGGGCCGCCAATTATCGCGTTCAGCGCAGCGCGCGAGAACCGCCAGCGCCGAGGGAACGCCGTAGACAAGCACCGGATCGTACTCGCGGATGCGGCGCAGATGGGCGCGCGCGTTCGCCTCCGAGAGCCGGAACGGGGAAAGCCACATCTCGCGCAGCGCCGGGTCGGTGACAGCTTCGAAGGCGGCGGCGCGTCCCTTGTCGAACAGATTGCCATCGAGCCGAACTCGGCGATCCCCGAGCCGCCAGCCGATGTCCCCGGCGAAACGATGAACGAACGCCATTTCGCGGACGCTGCGGTCGCGGTCGAGATACACCCGCAAGCGCGTGCTGTTGGCGCTGCCGCTCGTGGCGCGCAACGCCATCCGGCTTGCCGGCACGGCCAGCATCCGCTCGGCATGCGCGGCCACCTCCGCCTTGCTCAGCACCGGCACTTGCGCGAGCGTGGCGGCATCGAAGCCTTCCGGATCGAACCCTTGCCCGAAAGCGGAGGTGAACCGCTCCCGGTAGAACGGCGTGCGCCAGGCGGTCGCGACCAGGCGGCGCAAGGATCGAAGCTGCGTTTGGCGGACCCAGTCTGGATCTGTGGCACTCCGACGCACGTCCGCCGACGCGGATCGATAGCGTTGACCGAAACGCAGGCCTACTGGCACCAGCGACAAGGCGGGTGCCATGGCGAGCTTCAGGGGATGTGGCAGGCTAACGTAGCTCGTCCGCAATACGTCGATCACAGCCGGCATGCGCGGCATATCAAGAACCTTCGACCAACATTTTCAGCCGGTCATCGCGACCCCGCCGCCGCTTTGAGCAACGGGCAATCGACAAGGGGCAAGTGGCCTCCAGTGGCTAGCGCAACGGGATTAGCAGATCCTCTACCGCCGCCATGCGATGACGCGCCGGCGCGAGTTACCGCGATGCCTTGCGGCCACCGATCACAACGTGCGGCGCTTGATGCGCTCCCAGCGGAGGAGCCAACGACCGGAGGCCGACACGCACGATCAAAACCGCCGCCAGTAAGAACACCGAAGCTCCGTAGACGGTGGCGCCTGCAGTCGCCCCTAAGGCGGCCCATGCCGCTACGGCCGTCATGGTTCCTCCGAGGCTGGCTCCGGCCAGCAGCCGGCCCAACCGTCGCGCCTGCAAGGTTTCGTCGCTCATCAGGCCCCCATGTCTCCGGCAATAGGACTAACATCCTATCCGTAGCAAAAGATGAAAATACCTTTTCAACTAACGCGCGAGAATCCGAGTAGTTCACGATCGATCTTCCATGCTTAATCCGACAGCCGGGCACCGCACAACGGTTTCGGCGTGCGGCCGGCGGGCGCGGTTTCGTTTTCCAACAAAGCGCCGACCTGTCGCGTGAAGGCATGGAACGAGTGGCCGCCCTCGCCCGCGACCCGCGCGCCCCGGCCTAGCGCGTGCCGCCGGGCAGGATCCTTCACCAGAGCGGCGACGGTCGCCGCGAAAAGGTCGGGGGTGTCGGCGATCTCGAGTTCGCGGCCCGGGGTCAGCGCCACGCCTCGAGCGCCGACGGAGGTGGAAACGATCGCCGCCCCCCAGCGCGCCGCTTCGAGCGTCTTGATGCTGACGCCCGTGCCGGATAGCAACGGCACCGCCACCACCCCGACCCGGCGATAGAACGACCCAAGATCCTCCACCCAGGACTCGATGACGACCTCGGGGCGGCCGGCGAACAAGGGGCGCATCGCCCGCGCGCCGCTTCCGGCGAGCAGCACGGTGGGGGGCCGTCCGATCAAGCGTTGAAGGCGCGGCAGAATGGCGCGCGCAAGGAATGCGAGCGCCTCCATGTTGAATGCGTTGGCGCCGCCGATGAAGCCGAGGTCAAACAACGCGCGCCTTTCGCCCCATGCTTCGGCGGCTGCATCCGGATCGAACCCCCATCGCCAATCCCGGCAGCGCGCCGCATCGAGCCCGGCCGCCTCGTAGGCCCGCCGCTCCGCCAGCGAGGCGAACAGCACGTGGTCGAACGCCGCGAGCAGCGAAGCCTCGTTCGCGAGAGCCCGCGCGAGCCTAGCGGGCAGCAGCGCGTCGGCGATCTCCTCCGGCCGCAGGGCGCGCAGGAGGCACCCGGTCCGCTCGGCGACGGCCCGCCGTACTACCGCGCGGGTGAGGCTTTGTC
>CAXUIE010000457.1:0-2595 GCA_964250825.1 uncultured Acidisphaera sp.
GCACCAGCGCCGCCCCGGGCGGGCCCATCACCCCGGCCAGCTCCGTGCCGATTTCGAGGAGACCGACATTCCCGGCCGCAGAACCCGCCCCCGCTCCGCGCACCAGGATGCCGCCGGCCGCCGTGTAGAGCGCGAGCAGCAGGGTCACGAAGGGCAGGTACTCCGCCGTCAGCGCGTGCCAAGCCGCCTCGGCCGCGGCGGCGGGACCCGACACGATCGCCATCGGCGCCAGGAGTGCCAGGCACCACCCGAACGCCCCCAACCCCATGCGGCGATGCCAGAACCGAGGCGCCAGCATCGGGATGAGGGCGATGGACAGCAGCACGCCGAGGAACGGCGCTCCCCAAAATGCCGCGGGCGCCGGATTGACCGTCGCCGCGACCGCCGATGCGGGGAAAAGCAGACCGGAACCGAGGAGCATGGCGCGCCTTGGGGTGATCATGCCCCTGCTCGCGAGCATTCGAGCGGTAAGTGGCTTGGTTGCATGCCCTCGACCCTGCCAGTAACGTCCGCGGCGCTTAACGGAGAACAGTTTGAATGGATATGACCGGCGAGCGGCGCATCCCCGTGCCGCGCGAGAGGGTCTGGAACGCCCTGAATGATCCCGAGGTTCTGCGCAGCTGCATCCCGGGCTGCGAGTCGCTGGAGAAGACCGCCGAGAACGAGATGAAGGCCACGGCGGCGGTGAAGATCGGCCCGATCGCCGCGCGGTTCAACGGCAAGGTTCACCTGGCCGACCTCGATCCGCCCAACGGCTACACGATCAGCGGCGAGGGTCAGGGCGGCGTGGCCGGGTTCGCCAAGGGCGGGGCGAAGGTCAACCTCGCCGACGATGCCGGGGCCACCTTGCTGCGCTACGCGGTCCAAGCGCAGGTCGGCGGCAAGATCGCGCAGCTGGGCGCGCGGCTGATCGACGCGACCGCCAAATCGATGGCCGACCAGTTCTTCGACCGCTTCACCGGCCAGCTCACGCTCGGGCCGGCGACCGAACCCGTGGTGACCCAGGCATCCAAGATCGCCGACGCCGGGGCCACGCCGGAAACCTACCCCACCACGTCGGCGCCGTTCCCGACCCAGACCACGACGCCCCCGCCCGCCACCGTGAGCATGTGGTCGTTGATCCCGCGCGAGCCGTTCGGGCTGCCGATCGTCGCCTGGATCGGCGGCGTCGTGTTCCTGTTCGTGCTGCTGCTGCTGTACGGGGGCTCGCTGTAGTGGCAGCGCTGCCCGCGTCGGTCGAGGCGACGTCGGCGCTGCTGGCCGGCGGCGGCTACATCGCCGACCGCGAGCTGGCGACCACCGTTCACCTCGCCCTTTCGATGGGCCGCCCGCTGCTCCTGGAAGGCGAGCCCGGCACCGGCAAGACCGAGATCGCCAAGGTGCTGGCCGCGGGGCTCGAACGCCGGCTGGTCCGGCTGCAATGCTACGACGGGATGGACCTGTCGGCCGCGGCCTACGAGTGGGACCATGCGCGGCAGTTGATGGCGATTCGGCTGGCCGAGGCGTCCGGCGAGACCGATCGGGATGCGCTCGGCCGCGACATCTATACCCGCGAGTACCTCCAAGCCCGCCCGCTGCTCTCGGCGATCGACCCCGACCAGCCGCCCGCGGTGCTGCTGATCGACGAGCTCGACCGCGCCGACGAGCCGTTCGAGGCGTTCCTGCTCGAGGTGCTGGCCGACTTTCAGCTCACCATCCCCGAGTACGGCACCATCCGTTCCAGCACCCGGCCGATCGTCGTGCTGACCTCCAACCGCACCCGCGAGGTGCATGACGCGATCCGCCGCAGATGTCTGTATCATTGGGTCGACTACCCGAACGCCGTGCGCGAGCGGGCGATTTTGGCGGCCAAGGCGCCGGAGGTGCCGGCCATGCTGTCCGCCCAAGTGGTCGCGTTCGTCCAGCGACTGCGAGGCGCCGATCTGTTCAAGTTGCCCGGCGTCGCCGAGTCGATCGATTGGGCGAACGCGCTCCGCTTCCTCGACCAGCACGAGCTCACCCCCGAGCGAGTGAACGAAACGCTGGGCGTGCTGCTGAAATATCAGGACGACATCGCCAAGATACGCGGGGCCGAGGCGGCCCGGCTGGTGAGCGAGGCACGCGAAACGGCGGACGCGGCTTGATGACGCGCAGCGACGCGACCGCTTACAACGCTCGAGCGAGAAAGCGGCTCAGAGCCGTGGCCGCTGCCATGCCTGGCTTGGCGGCTCACTCAACCCGCTATCCCGTTGGTGCTCAAGCGGGTTGCGAGACATGCCGGTTGGGAGTTTAGGATCGTTCATCGGGTCGATCCCGCCAAAGGGGACGAGCGAGCGACAGGTCGCGTGGAGATACTCTGGGTGTTCGGACCCGGCCCGGACCGAGCTGTGATCCGCGAATGACGGCGGCCCTCGCCGCCAACGTGATGCACTTCGCCCGATTGTTGCGGCGGGCCGGGCTGCCGGTGGGGCCGTCCGAGTCGATCACCGCCATGCGCGCGCTTTCCCTCGTCGATCTCGCCGACAAGGGCGAAGCGCGGGCGGCGCTGAAGGCGGCGATGATTCATCGGCACGAGCACGAGGAGGTGTTCGACCAGGCCTTCGCCTTGTTCTGGCG
>CAXUIE010000458.1:0-2587 GCA_964250825.1 uncultured Acidisphaera sp.
CTCCGGCACCAGCCGGACCAGCCAGGCAAACCCGCCCGGCAGCCGCTCGCACGGGCCGGACGGACGCGGCCCCGCACGTCGCCGCGGCGGCGTCCCGGCCACAGCCCGCTGAGCGGCGGCGGTGAGACGCTTCACGATGCGCTGCAACCGGCTCCAGACCAGCATCAGCAGTGGTGCGAGGGCCGGATAGGCCGCACCCTGCGACGCCACCGCCCGGCACAGCCCCGCGATGATCGGTGCGAAGCGAGGAGGCAGCGCGGCGAAGAGGGTCGGGGAGGACACGGGCGGAATGTTAGTAAAACTGACGCGCGTGTGGCAAGCGCCGAATTCGAAGCTGCGCGGAAGGGCGAACAGCGGCCGAAGGCCTTCGCGTGGACCATGCAACCGCGACAAGGCCATCGTCGCTGTCCCGACGCGGACCGAGTGTGAGCCTCCGGGGCAAACGAACAAACCGAAAGAGAAGTTTAGCGGGAAACTTGACCACTCGACCGACCCCAAATACCAGCAGGTGGTGCGACTAAGATGGATAATCAGTTAAGTGCCACGTAATCCGTTCCACCGCGTTGAAAACACGACGACGCAGACCAGAGCGATTGCCCGGGTTCAGGAGCTGTCGCGGGAGATATGGGGTCGACCGGCTAGGGGAAGCGGACAGCCATCAGCGAAGGCTTATCCCGGAAGCCTGCCCAACCTGCGCGGGGTCGAGTTCACAACCGACATAGAGCCGATGCCGGGCAGCGCACCGAACGAGGCCAGGTGGTATTGGGAATGGTGCCCCGGCGTGCAGCTACGGAAGAAAGACGGCGAGGATTTCGCCTGCATCGGCGTGACCAGCTTCAAAAACATGCAGCCATGACAATTCGCGTCCTCAGATATGAACCGGACATCGACGTTGTCCCGCATGCGATCATTTGGCGCTCGCTGCGGTACTGCACGCTTGTCGTTCGCGAAGGACAGGACGACCTCGACAAATACAAGGGCGCAAGCTTTGCGATCGCCAACGATATCCGATTCGACCTGCGGGTCTATCAGGGCCACATTCATCCAGAAGTAACGGTGACGCTTTATCTTCCCGAGGACGTGCGAGACGAGAAACTCGTGTTGGAGATCGTGTCTATCGTCATCAAAAAGATGGCAATCCCGGTTTCCGCTATCGCATGGCGGCGCGGCCAGAAATTCCAGTTCGGCAAGCTGGAGCGGTCGCCGCAAGACCGTTTGCGGGAGCACGAGGCCCGCGTTCTTGTCCTGAAAATCGCAGCGAGCCAACCCGAGCGTTCCGCAACCATTGGCAAACTACGGGAAGAAATTCCGAAGTATCTCGAACTTTCCCGGGCGGATAAAAAGCGCTCGCCCTCGCGGAAGAACGAGGCGCTCTGGCAGATCGTCGTCCGCAATACAATATCTTCTCACAAGACCGGCACGCGGACCATATTCGCGCAAGGCTGGGCGAAAAAGATTCCCGGCGGCCTGAAGGTAACGCGCCGCGGGATGAATTATTTGAACAGCATCGGGTTTTCGGACTCTTCCGGCTCTGATTTGCCGGATGAGGAATAGCGGGCCTTATAGCCGAGCGGTAGCCATCTCAGCTCAGATCGCCGGTCGCCGCTCTCTTTGTCCCAGACGAACCATGCATAAGCAGTTGTGCCGTTCCCCTTCACAACCGCACCAGCCGGATAGAACGTGATTCGCTCGCTGAATACCCAGACGCGGGTAGGAGGAGTCCTCGCGAAGATTGTCCGCTGACGATTGGCCCCTTCGAGGAAGGCAAGGCGCAGCAGCAGACATAGCTTGTGAGTCGCTTGCCGTAGCCCCGCTTCAACGAAGCCCTCGGCACTGTTGTAGGGCGGGTTCGTGACGATGTTCTCGAAGGTGCGCGACTCCTTCAGAAAATCGACACCGATCTCCCCAAAACCTCGATTGTAAAGGTCGCTCGCATCTACTGGAAGGCCAGTATCGCGCAGCACGCGAACCATCGTTCCGTCGCCGCATGCCGGCTCCCAGATCCGCCCCTCGAACCGCTCGTTGTCTATAAGCGCACAGGTCGCCCAATCCGGCGTCGGATAGAAATCCGGGCCATCGAGGTCGGCGAACCGCTTAAGCGTCGGCTTGAGGCCGCCGTTCAGATTGTAGGTCGAATCCATCTCGGGATTCTAGGTTAGAAAGCACAAAAAGGGAATCGCTCCCCTCCATTGCGCTTCAAAAGCAGCGAAGCGGAAGTCGCCTGGAGCACCGAGCGGAGCTCATCGCACGCTTCTCCCGATCGAGCAATGAGCCCCGCCAGTCCGGTCTCGGCCAGCACTGCTCGATCGCTAGGCTCGCATCTCCAAGCAGAGTCGCAAGCGCCGCACCGATCGAGTCTCCACCTTACCCCGGCATTGTCTCAAGCGGCCGGTACGGCTCGGACAACCCGAACGCCCCCGGGCCAAACAGCGCAAGCGCCGCGGGGGTGCGCATGATCTCCGGCACCGCCACCGCCATCACCACCACGCGCTGGCCGTAGCGCACCCGCTCCGTCGTGATCGGCTCGGCGGTTTCCGCGTCGAGCACGCAGATCAGGTCCGGCACGATCGCCCGCACCGTCCCACCC
>CAXUIE010000459.1:0-2557 GCA_964250825.1 uncultured Acidisphaera sp.
CGCGGGGCCGAGCGGGGTGATCCGCTCGTGGAGCCGTGCCCGCAGCACCTCCTGCACCCGCGCCGCGGCGCCGTGGGCGAGCACGGCGCGGGCATGGTCGAGCCCCGCCCGCAGCAGGATGGCGCCGCACGCCGCCGCAAGGGGCCACGCCTGTGCCCACATCGGCGCGCCCTGAAACGCGAGCGCCAATACCTGACCGAGGAACGCGAACCGCGCGATCCCGGCGGCGAGCGCGAGCAACCCGAGCGCGGTCCCGATTGCGATGCGCCAGCGCAGCCCCCGCGTCAGCGCCCACAGACGCCGGTCGAAATACATCCCTCGCTCCCGATGCCCATCACACCATCGACCACCGGGCCGCGAAGGAAAACCGCTCAGGCCGCGGTTGCGGACACGGCGGTGATGATGGCTTGCCGGACGGCCTGGCCGGCGGCGCCTCGCTCGCGCGCCGAGGCGACCAGGGCCGGCGGCGCTGTGCCGGGAGTGCCGGCGTCGAAGGGCGGCGCGGGCGCGTACTCGAGATGAAGCTGCACCCGCTCGGCCGTCTCGCGGCCGGCGATCTCGGCCAGCACGGTCAAGCCGAAATCGATCCCGGCGGTCACGCCTCCGGCGGTGAACAGGTTGCCGTCGCGTACGACGCGCCCCGCTGTCGGGATGGCGCCAAAGGCGGCGATAGCGTCGGCCGCGAGCCAATGCGAGGTGGCGCGGCGACCACGCAGCAGGCCGGCCGCGCCGAGCACCAGAGAGCCGGTGCAGACGGAAGTGACGTAGCGCGCTGTCTCGGCCTGTCGCCGCAGAAACCCGAGCACTTCGGCATCCTGCATCAGCGGGTTCACGCCAAGGCCGCCCGGGACGCAGAGCACGTCGAGGGTGGGGCAGCTGTCCAGGGTGGCGGTCGGAGTGAAGCTGATGCCCGTCGTGGAGGTGACCGGCGCCAGGTTCTTCCAAATCAGGTGGAGTTTGGTTTCCGGCGCGGTCGCGAAGACTTCGTACGGGCCGGTCAGGTCGAGTTGCTGCAGGTCAGGGAATACGAGGAAGCCGATCTGGGCGGTCACTGCTTTCTCCTTTTGCAGCCACATCGTAGTCCGGTTGGCCTCGACGTGCTTGCCGATCTTCCCTCGCATCTCGCCAATCCGCGTGACGTTTCCGCTTCCCCCACTTTGCTAAAAAACAACGTTGGTTCGAAGCCCGAACACCGCTTCGTTGCCGACCCGCTGGCCGGGGATGAACGGGTTGGGCTCCCCGGCGCCGGGGAGGAAGAAGTACTGGAAATCCGGCTGCACCTGCAGCCAGGGCGCCGGCTGATACTGGTAAGTGACCTCCAAGAAGGTCTCCGCCGAGCGCACCGGATAGTGTGATCCCGAGAACAGCGTCACGTCGCGGTCAAAGGCGCGCGCGTGATCGCCAAGATGGGCCACGCCGAACCCGATGCCGAACGTGTCGTTGTCGCGGCCGGGCAGCGGCGCTTTCAAGGTCGCCCCGCCGTTGACGCTGAAATCCAGCTGGTTGCGGTCGCCGGGCGCGCCCATGGGCCGGAGAAACACGCCGACGGAGCGCGGGCCGGCGGGGTCCGGCCGCCAGACCATTTGATCGACCAGGCCGTAGACGCTGAAATTGGGGCTGCGGAGCGCGGGCAGGCCGGTGCCCGCCGGGTCGGCGAGCGATCGGCCGGCGGCATCGAAGCGCGGGGCGGGAAACGCGCCGGTATCGGCCCAGGCGCCGAGCTTGTAGGTGCCCGGCAAGCCGCGCGGTGGCGGCGGGGCTTTGTCGGCCGGGTTGCTCGGCGCTGGCTGGTTCACCGCGTACTGCACCTCGGCGATGATGAGCGCGCCGGTGCCCAGGTTGAAGCTGGTCCCGGATTGCGCGGCGCCCCGGGTTTGCGTGTCGCCGCGGAACGGCCCCCCCGCCGGATTGTCGTCGAATATGCCGAACAGGACGGTGGTCTCGGCGCTCGGCTGGCCGCGAAGCCGGAGGCCGAGCGAGGAAAGAGGGTAGGCCGGCCCGCCCGCATACTGGTCGATTGTCGCGAGCGCGGGCCAGCCCATGGCCGAGTTGAGGAACAGCCCGCCGAATTGCGAGAGCATGAACTCCTGGTCGAGGCTTTGCTGGCCGAGCTTCAAGTCGATCCGCCCGTTCAACGCGGTTTGCTGGAACCACAGCTCCCACAGGCGGGTGGAGCGCTCGGCCTCGATGCCGGTGACCGCCTGGATGACGTGAAGATTGTCCGCGCTCAGGCTGCGGCCGTGGATCTGCAGCGCGCTTACGTCGAAGGTGCCGCCGTCCAAACCGAACGCGGCACCGGTGTCAACGCCGAGGCTGAGCGCGTTCAAGCCATTATAAACCGCGTCCGTATGCACGCCGCCAGTGGCGTTGCCGAACACCTCACTGCTTTCCTGCAAGCCGACCGTGACGCCGTATCGGCCAAGCGTGCTCCGCAGGCCGGCGGGATCGCCAAGCAGATTGCCGCGCGTATAGATGTCCCCCACGTAAGGAGGGCCGGGCGTCGGACCCGGTCCGGGGACCGCGGTCTGCTGCGAGGACGGCGTGCCCGGCTGCTCCC
>CAXUIE010000460.1:0-396 GCA_964250825.1 uncultured Acidisphaera sp.
CGTTACCATTACACAGCCGATGTGCTGGCAGGCATGGGCGTGAGCGCGGCGGCGAAGATGCCGCCGCCCGGGCCGGCCCGCGCGGCCGCCGGTGCGGCGGCGAGCCGGCCGGCGGTGGCCTCCAGCACGGGTATCGCGGCCGCATCAAGCGGCATTTCCACGGCCTGCTCGCGCATGGTGGTCTGGTCGGCCAATCCCATTCCGTAGGCGGACAGCACGCCGGCGAAGGGGTGGATGAACACCGTTTCCATGCCGAGCGCGTCGGCGACCAGGCAGGCGTGCTGGCCGCCCGCGCCGCCGAAGCATTGCAGCGCGAAGCGGGACACGTCATGCCCCTTCTGCACCGACACCTGCTTGATCGCGTTCGCCATGTTGGCCACGGCGATTTGCAGGAAG
>CAXUIE010000460.1:406-1316 GCA_964250825.1 uncultured Acidisphaera sp.
ATCCGCAGAAAACCCTCGGCCAGCGCGCGCGGCTCACGCGTCTCGCCGGTGGCGGCCGCGACCTCGTCGGCCAGCGCCGCGAACTTCTCACCCACCACCGCCGCGTCCAGCGGTTCGTCGCCGTCCGGGCCGAAGATCGCCGGAAAATGCGCGGGCTGGATTTTGCCCACGCAAACATTGGCGTCCGTCACGGTCAGCGGGCCGCCCCGGCGGTAGCAGGCAGGGCCGGGGTTGGCCCCCGCGCTGTCTGGCCCGACCCGCAGCCGGGCACCGTCGAATTGCAGCACGGAGCCGCCCCCGGCGGCCACCGTGTTGATCGCCATCATCGGCGCGCGCACCCGCACACCCGCGACTTCCGTCTCGAACGTCCGCTCGAACGCGCCGGCGTATAGGGCGACGTCCGTCGAGGTGCCGCCCATGTCGAAGCCGACGATCCGGTCAAGCCCGGCCATAGCGGCCGTGCGCGCGGCGCCGACGATGCCCCCGGCCGGCCCCGACAGGATCGCGTCCTTGCCGCCGAAGCTGTGCGCTTCGGCCAGCCCGCCGTTGGACTGCATGAAGTAGAGCGGCACGCCGTCGAGATCGGCCGCGACGGCGTCGAGATAGCGGCGCAGCACCGGCGACAGATAGGCGTCGACCACCGTCGTGTCGCCGCGCGGGATCAAACGCAGGAGCGGGCTAACCGCGTGACTGGCGGAAACCTGGGCGAAGCCCGCCTCGCGCGCGAGCGCGGCGAGGCGCCGCTCATGCTCGGGGTATTTCCAGGCGTGCATGAGGACGATGGCGCAGGCCTCGATGCCGGCGGCGCGCGCCTCGGCAAAGGCGCGCCGGGCCTCGCCCTCATCGAGCGGCTCCCCCACCGCCCCCGCCCCGCCCCCCCCCCCCCCCCCTTAGGTGCCCCGCCGCAGCC
>CAXUIE010000460.1:1326-2549 GCA_964250825.1 uncultured Acidisphaera sp.
ATGCGGAGCGCGTCGGCGAAGCCGCGATTGACCACCAGCAGCGTCCGCTCGCCCCGTCGCTCGAGCAGCGCGTTCGTGGCGACGGTGGTGCCCATCCGCACGGCGTCCACTCGGTCGTTCGGGACCGGCTCGTCCGGTCGAAGGCCGAGCACCGCGCGCACGCCCGCGACCGCCGCGTCGCGATAGCGCCCCGGGTTCTGGCTCAGCAGTTTATGGGTGGAGAGCCGACCATCCGGATCGCGCGCCACGATATCGGTGAACGTGCCGCCCCGATCGATCCAGAACTGCCAGCCCGCCATTCGCTCGCCACCCCGCAACACGGACAGGATGCGCAGGCAAGGCGTCGGGGGCAAGGCGCGTAGCGCGGAAGCGCGGCGTCGTCCGCCATCTTCCGTGTCCAAAGGGCGTCGTGCGATCGGCGGGTTGAGCCAGCGGCGCGGCGGGAAGCCCTGCGCTTGCCTCCCTGCCGTGGTACGTTGCCTCATGTCCGTCGCGATCAGCCATCCATGACCATCGCCGCGTTCATCGAGTGGGAGAAACGCCAGCCGCGCAAGCACGAGTTCGACGGGTCGCAGCCGGTCGCGATGGCGGCATCGTCGCGCACTCGGCGATCCAACGTAACCTGACGGTCGCGATCGGAGGCAGGTTGCGAGGACAGGCCTGCCAATTTCACGGCAGCGATCTGAAGCTCGAGGTCGCCGGCAGCATCCGGTATCCGGACGGCTTCGTTTTCTGCTCGCCGATGCCGGCGGCAGTACCGTCGTTCGCGATCCGGTCGTGATCTTCGAGGTGCTTAGCCAAAGCACCGGTCAGACCAATCTGGTGACGAAAAACGGCGAGTACGCCGCGACTCCCTCGGTCCGGCGGTACGTCGCCCTGTCCCAGGACAAGATGGGCGGCATGATGTTCGAGCGCATTGGCGCCAATTGGGTGGGGCACCTGCTGGCCGCCGATGCAGTGCTGTCCAAGCCTGAGATCGGCCTCGAGCTGCCGCTCGCGGAGCTTTACGACGGCGTGGACTTCGCGGCGGAGGGCGGCGAGTCGGAGACGGTCAGCCAGCCGTAGCCCGACGCGGCTCTTTTGCCGCCGTAAACCTTCGCATGATAGCGTCGACGGATGGACGGGCGATTGTGAGCTACTGGGGCAAGGTCATTGGCGGGGGGGCGCGATTCGCCATGGGCGGGCCGTTCGGCGCGATGGTGGGGGCCGCGCTCGGCCACGCG
>CAXUIE010000461.1:0-2540 GCA_964250825.1 uncultured Acidisphaera sp.
CGGTTCGCCCGCTTCGTCCGCCATCTCGCTCTCGGGCGACGGCGCGGCGGCCGCTGAGACCGCGTCGCGGCTGAAATAGCGATCGAAGGTTTGCTCGAAGAGGTGCTTCTCCTCGAGAGTTTTGGCGAGAGTGAGCGAGAGCGAATCCCGCAGCAGCGTGCGGTCCGAGAACCCCACCGCGTCGGCCACCGCGAACCCGTCGATCGCTTCGGCCACCGAGATGCGCACCCCGGCACCACGCGCCGCGCGCAACAACCGGAGCAGGACGTCGTTCATTCCGAAACGGTCAGCCGTTGCGCGCCTTGTGGGTCAGCTCGCCGACCTTGGGGCCGACGGACGCCATGTCGCCCTCGAACTTGAGCAGCACGTTCAACGTGTCATGCACGAGCTCGGGCTCGAGCTCGCTCGCGTGCATCAACAGCAACGCCCGCGCCCAATCGATGGTCTCGCTCACGGAAGGCAGCTTGCGCAAATCGAGTCCGCGCAATTGCTGGACGTAATGCACGAGCTGCTTGCGCAGGCTCGCGCCCGCGCCGGGCACGCGGCTCGCGATGATCCGCTCCTCGAGCTTGGGTTCGGGATAGCCGATGTGCAGGTGGAGGCAGCGCCGCTTCATGGCGTCGCCGAGATCGCGCGTGTTGTTGGACGTGAGCAGCACGATGGGCGGCACCAAGGCGTGCTGCGTGCCAAGCTCCGGGATGGTCACGGTGTAGTCCGACAGGATCTCGAGCAGGAACGCCTCGAACTCCTCGTCCGCCTTGTCGATCTCGTCGACCAGCAGCACGGCCCCTTGCTCCTCGCGCAGCGCGCGCAGCAGCGGGCGCGGTTCAAGGAACTGCTCGGAGAAGAACAGCTCGCCCACATCGCCGAGCTTGGCCATCGCGGCGTCGAGCGTGTCGGTGTCGGCGAAGGTGCCCGCCAGCTTGTCGCGCAGGATTTGCGTGTAGAGGAGCTGCTTGCCGTACTTCCACTCGTACAGCGCCTTGCTCTCGTCGAGCCCCTCGTAGCACTGCATCCGGATCAGCGGCAGATCGAGGAACTGCGCGGTCGCCTTGGCGAGCTCGGTCTTGCCGACGCCGGCCGGACCCTCCACCAGGATCGGCTTCTGCAACCGGATCGCCAGAAACAGCGCGGTGCAGATCTGGCGCGACGGGATGTAGCCCGCGGCGGCAAGCCCCGCTTCAACGCGCTCGATCGATGCAATCTGTTCGGAAACGATTTGATCCACTTCGGCGACCCTGCAATTCCTATCGCTTGCCTAGCCCGATTTGCCCGGGCAGGCGAGAGGCTTTGTCGGTGCGTCAGGGTGTCGGCGCCATCGTCGTGCACACCACTATACTCCCGTCACCCCGGCGCAGGCCGGGGTCCAGGGAGCGCGAGGATCGGAGTGATGCACCCTCGATCCCGGCTTGCACCGGGATGACGGGGGTGGAGGCGAGGTGTGCGGTGACTTGTCGCGCCAGAAAGTCAAAGGCGCGGCGGCGTATTGAGGTTCACCGTGACGTTCTTGCGTTGCGTGAAGCTGTCGAGCATCCCTTCCAGCGAGAACTCCCGCCCTATGCCGCTCTGCTTGTAGCCGCCGTACGAATGGCCCGGGGTCTGGCCGCCGCCCTGGTTGACCTGCACCCAACCGCTTTCGATCGCGTGCGCCGCGCGCAGGCCGCTGCCGATGTCGTGCGTCCACACATACGCGGCGAGGCCGTAATGGCTGTCATTGGCCATGCGGATCGCGTCCGCCTCGTCGCGCCAGGGGATCGCGACCAGCACCGGGCCGAAGATCTCCTCGCGCGCCAGCCGCCAGTCATTGGAGGTGTCGGCGAACACCGTCGGCACGGCGTAGTAGCCCTCGCTCAGCGGCCCTTCGGTCGGCGGCAGCCCGCCAAACACCAGGCGGGCGTCCTCGCGGTCGAGCCCGTCCTGCACGTAGCCGCACACCTTGCGGAACTGCTTCTCGTTGATGATGGTGCCCACGTCGCTCGTCTCGTCGAGCGGGTTGCCGAGCTTCAGCGCCTGCGCCTTGCCCGTCAGCTTGCCGAGGAAGCTGTCGAAGATGTCGGCGTGGAGGAACAAGCGCGAGCCCGCCGTGCAGGACTGGCTTTGCCGGGTGAACCGCATGGCGGCGACGATCCCGTCCACCACCCAGTCCTCGTCGGCGTCGGGATAGACGATGGACGGGCTCTTGCCGCCGAGTTCGAGCGAGACGGGCACGATGCGGTCGGCCGCGGCATGCATGATGATCTTGCCGACCTCGGTCGAGCCGGTGAAGGACAGCTTGCGAACCAGCGGATGCACCGCGAGCGGACCGCCGCATTCCTCGCCCAAGCCGGTCAGCACGTTCAGCACGCCCGGCGGCAGATGCTCCTGGCAGATGCGGGCCATCATCAGCACCCCGAGCGGGGCGTCCTCGGCGGCCTTCAACACCATGGTGTTGCCGGCGCAGAGGGCGGCGGCGATCTTCAGCGCGCCGAGCAAGACCGGCGCGTTCCACGGGATGATGGCGCCCACCACGCCGAGCGGTTCGCGGCGGGTGTAGCTCAGCA
>CAXUIE010000462.1:0-361 GCA_964250825.1 uncultured Acidisphaera sp.
GCCTGTGATCACGGTCCCCATCACGCCGGCCTTGCGAATCAAAGCGCCGTTCTCGTCGCGCCCGAGCGTCGCCGCCATGAGGCCGGGCTGGAATGCGTCGAGTTGACGGCAAGGGTTTCGCAGTCCGGTCAGCACCACCACGACTTCCTCGCCCAGGCGCAGCAATGTGCCCCGTGGAAGCTCGAGCAGGCCGATCGCGCGGGTCGTGACGTTCTCGCCCATGTCTCCGGGCGCGACCCGGAAACCGGCGGTCCGCAGTTCGTCGAACAGTTCCTCGTGGATCAAGTGGACCTGGCGCAGATTGGGCTGCGTCGGGTCGCGCGCCACCCGCGAGCGGTGCTGCACCGTCGTGCCTAGGTGC
>CAXUIE010000462.1:371-1131 GCA_964250825.1 uncultured Acidisphaera sp.
CCTCCACGCCCAGCCCGGCCACCAATCGGATACGGTCCTGGGCCGGCTTGCTGAAATCGTGTGTGGCGCCGCGACAAACGGCGACGACGATTCCATCCACCTGCTCGCCTCCCGCTATCGTCCGGGCGTCGGCTCGAGCCGGATCCTGCACCGCGTCTCCGCCCGTAATCGACCTACTCCACGGTGACCGACTTGGCGAGGTTACGGGGCTGGTCGACATCGGTGCCTTTCAGCACGGCGACATGATAGGCCAGCAACTGCACCGGGATCGCGTACAGGATCGGCGCGACGAATGGATCGACGGCGGGTAACACCACCGTCTCGGCGGCGATGCCGCGTAGCTTGGCCGCGCCTGCCTCGTCGCTGAACACGATCACCTGACCGCCGCGTGCGGCCGCCTCCTGGAGATTGGACGCGGTCTTCTCGAACAGCGGGCCCGAGGGTGCGATGGCGACCACCGGCACGGCGGGGTCGATGAGCGCGATCGGGCCATGCTTCATCTCGCCGGCGGCATAGCCCTCCGCATGGATGTAGCTGATCTCCTTCAGCTTGAGTGCGCCTTCCAGCGCGATCGGGAAACAGTTGCCGCGCCCGAGATAGAGCACATCGCGTGCCGTTGCGACCCGCGCCGCAACGGCCTGGATGGTCTCGTCCTTCTCGAGCACCTCGGCCGCGCGGCCCGGCACTTCCAGCAGCGCCGCCGTCATCGCGGCTTCCTGGGCGGCGCCGGCGGCTTCATCGCCGCGCTGGGCGTCAGCTC
>CAXUIE010000462.1:1141-2537 GCA_964250825.1 uncultured Acidisphaera sp.
CAGCGCCGCCGGCAGCGCGGCTGCCGGGGCGGCGCGGATCGCCCCGCGCGCGCGGCCGGCGGCAAGCGCGAGGCAGGCGAGGACCACGAGCTGAGCGGTGAAGGCCTTCGTGCTGGCAACCCCGATCTCCGGCCCGGCGACCGTTTCCAACACCGCCTCGGACTCGCGGGCCATGCTGCTTTCCGGGACGTTCACGACCGAGAGCACGTGCTGACCCTGCTCGCGCATGTAGCGCAGCGCGGCCATCGTGTCGGCCGTCTCCCCGGATTGGCTCACCAGCAGCCCGAGCCCGCCGCGTGGCATCGGCGGCGTCCGATAGCGGAACTCGCTGGCGACATCTCCGTCCGTGGGAATGCGCGCCATCGCCTCGAACCACCATCGACCGACCAGCCCGGCATAAAAGGCCGAGCCGCAGGCGCTGACGGTGATGCGCTCGACGGCGGCGAGGTCGAACGGCAGCGCGGGCAGGCTCACGGCGCGGGTTGCCGGGTTGACCATGCGGTGCAGCGTGTCGCCGATCACGGCCGGGTGCTCGTGCAATTCCTTTTCCATGAAGTGGCGGAAATTGCCCTTGCCGACTGCGGCCCCGGTGAGCTTGGTGAGCTTTGCCTCGCGGGTAACCGCGGTCCCCGCCGCGTCGAAGAACTGCGCGCTCTTGCGGTCCACCACGGTCCAGTCACCATCGCGCAGATAGGCGATACGGCGGGTCAGGGGCGCCAGGGCGAGAGCGTCTGAGCCGACGTACATCTCGTCGTCGCCGAAGCCGACCGCTAGCGGCGCGCCGAACTGGGCGCCGACGATCAGCTCCGGGTGGCCGGCGAAGATCATTGCCAAGGCGTAGGCGCCGTTTAGGCGTTTGAAAGCGGCTCCGGCGGCGCTGATCGGGTCCATGCCGCGCTTGAGGTTCAGGTCGACGAGCTGGGCCACCGTCTCGGTGTCGGTCTCGGTAGAGAACTCCTGACCTTCTGCCTCCAGCTCGGCGCGCAGCTCGGCGTGGTTCTCGATGATGCCGTTGTGCACGACCGAAACGCGGGAGGTGCCGTGAGGATGGGCGTTGCCCTCGGTGGGCGCCCCGTGGGTAGCCCAGCGCGTATGGCCGATCCCCGTGGTGCCGCCCAGCGGCGCGCGCTCTAGCGTGGCGGCGAGGTTGGCGAGCTTGCCTTCAGCGCGCCGGCGCTCGATATGGCCGTTCACCAAAGTCGCGACGCCGGCGCTGTCATAGCCGCGGTACTCCAGGCGACGTAGCGCGTCGATCACAAGCGGGGCCGCCGCGCGGCTGCCGATCACTCCGATGATGCCGCACATGCCTCAGCGCCCCTTCCGTTGATGCCGGACCCGAAAAGCGGCCGCGCCGCCCGGCTTTTCCACCTGTCGCCCCCGCGCGATGGCCAGCGCG
>CAXUIE010000463.1:0-2523 GCA_964250825.1 uncultured Acidisphaera sp.
TGCGCGCACCCTCGACATCGGGGCGGATGCCGAGCAGCGAGGGCCGCCGGACCGCGCCGACCATCACCACGTCCGTGCATTGATGGGCCCGGAGCAGCCGCAGGATGCGGCCAGCGGCGCCGATGCGGACGAAGGCGTGTTCAAACGGGGCAAGCACGGCGGGGTCGGCGAAACCGTCGAGGCCGATCAGCATCACCCTGCGCCCGGTCGCGCACGCCGCGCACGCCACGCGGGCCGGCAAAACCCCGCCGCCGGCGAGGATGCCGAGCGCGCCCGCGCCGAGTTGAGCGCCCGCGGGCACTTCAGTTCACGCGCGAGGAACGAATATTTGACGATACAATACCATTACCGATGATTGACGACCCCGGTGCTCGCTTTGACAGTCAACCGGCTTCCCAAGCGATGTTTTGTCATTGCAAGATGCCGCCGGTTGGAGCCATACACCGATCTGTTCTCACAAGCATGTGAATACCGGACGTCCATTCGCCAAGGGCCCAGTCCCGATGAACGACGAAGATAGCCTTGCCTGCGAGGCCACGGCCATCGGCATCCTGCAATGCTTGCGGATGCTGGCGGACGAGGCTGCGAGCCTGCACCTGACCCGCACCCTCATGGCGTTGCGCAACGCCATCGAGGCGTGCGCGTCCGAGCGCCTCGACCCCACCGTCGACCTTGCCACGGTCGGCTTCCCGCCGCGCATCATCCACTGACGGCGCGGGCCCTGAAGCCGCGACGCGGGACCCGCTCGCGTTACGCGGCCTGCCCGGCTTCCGCCGCGCCGAGGTCGGGTCGGATGAGGCCACGTTGGCTGGGCTGGTCGATGAACGCCAGCACCTCGGCGACAAGAGCATCGCTCTCGTATTCGCCGCGCACCCGGGCCAAGCGCGCGGCGAACAACCCGCTCTGCCCGAACAAGCCGCGGAACGCCGCGCGGAGCCGGAGGATCTGCTGCTTGTCAAAACCCCGGCGCCGCAAGCCGATGACGTTGAGGCCGGCGAGCCGAGCGCGATTGCCGAGCACGCTGCCGAACGGGACGACGTCGCCCTCGAGCCCCGACGCGCCGCCCACCATCGCGCCCCGCCCGATGCGGACGAACTGATGCAGCGCCGAGGCGCCGCCGATCACCGCGCTGTCGGCGATGCTCACGTGACCGCCCATCACCACGTTGTTGGCGATGATGACGTTCGGGCCGATCATGCAGTCATGCGCGACATGGACCACCGCCATGAGCATGCAGTTGGCGCCGACGCTCGTCGTGCCCCGGCCGGTGACGGTGCCGCGGTGGATGGTGCAGTGTTCGCGGATCTGGGCGCGCGGCCCGATCTCGCAGCGGGTCGGCTCGCCCCGATATTTCAGATCCTGCGGCGCGAGCCCGACCGTGCAGAACGGGTAGACGACCGTTTCGCTGGCGATCCGGGTGACCCCCTCGACCACGACGTGGGAGACCAGCTCGACCCCGTCTTCCAACACGACGCCGGGCCCGACCGTGCAGAACGGGCCAATCCGGACGCCGCGGCCCAACTCCACGCCGCGCGCGACCAGCGCGGTCGGGTGGATGAAGCCGGCCGTCTCGACGGTGCGGCGGACCCGTTCGGGCAGTCCATTCATCAGGCAGGCCTCGGCGCAGTGCGAGGGAGACGCTAGGACGTGTCGTTCCGGGGACCAACTCAATCATTGTTGCCGGATATTACGATGATCGCGCCGCAATGCCCTGTTTCGGTTAGAAATCCGCTTTGCGGTCCATGATCATCGCGGCGTAGGTCGCTTCCGCGACGGAGAGGCCCTCGACTCGCGCCTCGCCGGCGAACTTCCACACGTTGCCGCGATGGCGTTCCTTGGTGACGTGGATGCGCAATTGATCGCCAGGCCCCACCGGTCGGCGGAACTTGGCCCCTTCAATCGACATGAAATATACCACCTTGCCCGCGGCGTCGGGGCCGAGCGTTTCCACCACGAGCACCGCCGCGGTCTGCGCCATGCTTTCGATGATCAACACGCCCGGCATCACCGGATGGCCCGGAAAGTGCCCCTGGAAATAAGATTCATTGACGGACACGTTCTTGATTCCGACAGCCGATCGGTCACGCACCAGGTCGACAACTCGGTCGATCATGAGGAATGGGTAGCGGTGCGGGATCGCGTGCATGATGCGCGCGATGTCGACCACGTCGACCGTGCTCCCTGCCGGACCATGTTCCTGCGCCGTGCCGTCCATGGCGTTCAGCCCGTATCCGTGTCCGTCCCCTTGTCGCGCCCATCCGGGTCGCCCAGACGGCCGGCGCCGCCGCGCCGCTCCCGCACCAGCCGCCGCAGCACCGCGACCTCGCGGAAGAAGCTTCGCACTGGCTGCGCCGGGCTGCCGACCACGTCCTGGCCCGCCCCGACATCCGCCATCACGCCGGCTTGCGCCCCGATTCTCGCGCGTCCGCCGATCCTGAGATGGCCCGTCAGGCCGGCTTGCGCCGCGATCACGACAAAGTCCCCGAGCTCGGTCGAACCGGAGATGCCGGCCTGCCCCACGAC
>CAXUIE010000464.1:0-2521 GCA_964250825.1 uncultured Acidisphaera sp.
TGACCGACGGCACCGACGAGCTCACGGACATCGCCGTCATCAAGGTCGATGCCCGGCGCAGCCTTCCGGCGGTGAGCTGGGGCGACAGCCGCAAGGTCGAAACGGGCGACTGGATCCTCGCCGCCGGCAACCCGTTCGGCCTTGGCGGATCGGTTTCCGTCGGCATTGTCTCGGCGCGCGGCCGCGACATCGGCGCGGGACCGTTCGACGACTTCCTCCAGCTCGACGCTCCCATCAATCCGGGCAATTCGGGCGGCCCCACCTTCGACATGAGCGGCGAGGTGATCGGCATCAACACGGCGATCGTCTCGCCGTCAGGCGGGTCGGGGGGGCGGGGGGCCGCCCCCCCGCGCCCCGCGCCGGGATGCGGCCGGGCGACGTGGTCACGGCCGTGAACGGGGAACACGTCGACACCGCGCGCAACCTCATCAAGGCGGTTGCCGCGACGCCGCCCGGCAACAACGTCCGACTAACCGTGCGTCGGGGCGGCCGGGACATGGACGTTCCCGTCACTGTCGGGCGCCGCCCGGCCGAGCAGGCGGGCTGAAGCGGGAGAAACGGTTTCATGCGCATCCTGGTGGTCGAGGACGACAAGGACGTTGCCGGCTTCGTCGTGCGTGGGCTCAAAGAGGCCGGGCACGTGGTCGAGCACTCCGACAACGGCCGCGACGGGCTGTTCATGGCCGCCTCGGAGAACTTCGACGCGATAATCCTGGACCGCATGCTGCCCGGCGGCATCGACGGATTGCGCTTGCTCGAAACGTTGCGGACGCAAAAGAACGCCGTCCCCGTCCTGTTCCTCTCGGCGATGGCGGAGGTCGACGACCGGGTGCGCGGCCTCAAGGCGGGCGGCGACGACTATCTCACCAAGCCGTTCGCCTTCGCCGAACTGCTGGCCCGGGTCGAGGCGCTAGCCCGCCGTGGCAAGGGCGGCGACACGCCGATCACGCGCCTTACCGTGGCCGACTTGGAGCTCGACCTGCTGTCGCGACAAGTCCGCCGCGCCGGCCAGAAGCTCGACCTTCAGCCACGCGAGTTCCGCCTGCTCGAGTACCTGATGCGCCACGCCAGCCAAGTCGTCACGCGCACCATGCTGCTAGAGGGCGTGTGGGATTATCATTTCGATCCTCAAACAAACGTCATCGACGTCCACGTATCGCGGCTGCGGCAGAAAGTGGACAAGCCATTCCCCACACCGCTGATCCACACGGTGCGCAACGCCGGATACATGCTGCGGGCCGAGCCGACGTGACATTCGTTTCCGCTTGACCGGCCTTGTCCGTGCTGGAGCGGCGATCCAGGGCCTATTCCGGCGCGCGCAACCCCAAGTTCCTGCGCTCGGCGGGTGTGCGGTTCGCGGCGGTGTACGCGCTGCTGCTCGCGTTGAGCGCCGCGGCCCTTGCGTTCTTTTTTTGGTACGAAACCGCTGGGCTGCTCGAGCGGGAGATCGAGGCGGCGATCCTCACCGACGCGCAAAGCCTCACGGAGCGATGGCTGGAGGGCGGGCTGCCGGCCTTGGTGATGGCGGTCGACGACCGATTGTCGCAGGACGTGGACGACGACGCCATCTACCTGCTCGCCGACGCGAGGCAGCAGAAGATCATCGGCAACCTGCAGCGCTGGCCGTTGGACGTTGCCGCGCCGGACGGATGGTATCAGCTCCGGGTCGATCGCGCCGGCGTCCGCTCGCTCGCCCGGGTGAAGCGTTTCGACTTGCCGGGCGGCTTTCGCCTGCTCGTGGGCCGCGACGCGCGGGTGCTTTCGCAGCTCCGTTCGGTGCTGAGCGACGCGATGCTGTGGGCGCTCCTCGTCGCGCTGGCGATGGCGACGGCCGGAGCCATGCTGGTGCGAAGCCTGTTCCGCCGCACGATCGCCAACATTTCCGCGACCGCGACCGCGATCGCCGCGGGCGACCTCGGCCAGCGCGTCCGATTGTCGGGCCGGGGCGACGAGTTCGATCAGCTCGCCGAGACGATCAACGACATGCTGGAGCGGATCGGCCGCCTGATGGACGGCGTGCGGCAGGTCTCCAACGCGATCGCGCACGACCTCCGGACCCCGATCACGCGGGCGCGCACCCGACTCGAGGACGCGGCGCTGCACGCGGGCACCGGGGCCGAGTTGCGCGCCGCCATCGAGCGGGCGACGGCCGATCTCGACGGGATCGTCGCGGTGTTCCAAGCGCTCCTGCGCATCGCCGAGATCGAGGCCGGCTCCCGCCGCTCGGCGTTCACCGCGATCGATCTCGGCCCGGTTCTTGCCGACTTGGCCGAGCTTTACGCGGCTCTGGCGGATGAGCGAGGCATCCGCGTCGAGGTCCACGCGCCCGCGCAACTGCCCTCGTACGGTGATCGCGAGCTCATCCAGCAGGGGGTGGCGAACCTGCTCGACAATGCCGTGAAATTCTCGCCCGCTGGCGGCACGGTCGTGGTGGGGGCGACGGCGGCCGGCCCGGGCATAGAGCTCGCCGGCGCCGCCGAGGGGGCGGGCATCCCCGCCCGCGCTCGCGCGCGGGCCGGGG
>CAXUIE010000465.1:0-2486 GCA_964250825.1 uncultured Acidisphaera sp.
AGATCGAGAAGGCGCATCCCGACCTGTTCAACATCCTCCTGCAGGTGATGGACCATGGAAAGCTGACCGACCACAACGGCAAGACGGTCGATTTCCGCAACATCATCCTCATCATGACCACCAACGCCGGCGCCTCGGACATGGCCAAGGAAGCGATCGGCTTCGCCCGCGACCAGCGCGAGGGGGAGGACGACGAGGCGATCAAGCGCCTGTTCACCCCCGAGTTCCGCAACCGGCTCGACGCGGTGATCACCTTCGCCGGCCTCACGCCGGAGATCGTCGGCCGGGTGGTCGAGAAGTTCGTGATGCAGTTGGAAGCGCAGCTCGCGGACCGCAACGTCACCATCGAGCTGAGCTCGGCCGCCAAGGAATGGCTGGCCGAGCGTGGCTACGACCGGCTGTATGGCGCGCGCCCGCTGGCGCGGGTGATCCAGGAGTTCATCAAGAAGCCGCTGGCCGAGGAGTTGCTGTTCGGCAAGCTTGTCAAGGGTGGCGCGGTCAAGGTGACGCTCAAGGACGGCAAGCTCGATTTCGAGCTCGTCGAAGCCGCGGTGCCGGCGTTGCCGAAGCCGGACGATGAGGAAGGCGGCTCAGACAAGGAACAGGAAGTCGTCGAATAGGGCTGCGAGGGCCGGCTTTCGCGACGGCCTTGCCCCTCGCCCGCTTGGGGTCGATGCTCGCTCGGTCTGAGGAGAGCGAGCGATGCATGACGTGGTGATCCGCGGCGGAACCATCGGGGCCGGGACGGGGGCGCCCGCCTACGCCGGCGACCGCGCGATCGATGGCGACCGCATCGCCGCGGTCGGCGGCAAGGCGGGGCGAGGCCACCGCGAGATCGACGCGGACGGCGCCCTCGTCACGCCGGGCTGGGTTGACGTTCACACGCACTATGACGGGCAGGCGACCTGGGATCCGGTGCTCGCCCCGTCCTCGTGGCATGGCGCCACCACCATCCTGTTCGGCAATTGCGGCGTCGGCTTCGCACCCGTCCGCCCGCGCGACCGCGAATGCCTGATCGACCTCATGGAAGGTGTGGAGGACATCCCGGGCATCGCGCTGGCTGAGGGGCTCCGCTGGGATTGGGAAAGCTTCCCCGAGTTCCTGGACGCGCTTGAGCGGCTGCCCCGTACGATCGACGTCGCCGCGCAGATCCCGCATCACCCGCTCAGGGTATATGCGATGGGGGAGCGGGCGGTTCGCCGCGAGCCGGCGACCGCCGACGACATCGCCCTGATGCATCGCCTCGCCCGCGAGGGGTTGGCGGCCGGGGCGTTCGGCTTCACCACCTCGCGCACCGAGCAGCACCGCACGGCCGCGGGCGAGCTGGTGCCGGGCCGCCACGCCGAGGAGATCGAACTGCTCGGCATCGGCCGCGCGCTGGGCGCGGCGGGCGCGGGCGCGTTCGGGATGCTGAGCGACTTCGAGGACGAAGCCGCCGAGTTCGATTGGCTCACCCGGCTCGGCCGCGAAACTGGTCGTCCGCTCTGGTTCCTGCTGACCGACCGCTCCGCCGATCCCGGGCGCTGGCGGCGCCTGATGGACGGGGTGCGCCGCGCCCGCGCGCAAGGAGCGGCGCTCACGGCCCAGGTCGCGGGACGCCCGGTGGGCGTCATTCTCGGCCTCCTCACGTCCCTTAACCCGTTCACCGCGAGCCCGACCTTCGCGCGCCTGGCCGACCTGCCCGGGGCCGAGCGCCTCCTGCGGCTGCGTGATCCGGCCACGCGGCAGGCGATCCTGAGCGAACCACCTTCTGAAGCGCGGTTGGCCGTGCTGCCGCCGCTCCAGCGTCCCCTCGCCACGCGATGGGACCGCATGTACGTGCTGGGCGACGAGCCCGACTACGAGCCGGACCCATCGCGCAGCGTCGCAAGCATGGCGGCGCGCACGAACCAAACCCCGGCCGAGTTCTGCTACGACTACCTGACAGGCGGCGACGGCGAGCGGATGCTGTTCTTTCCGGTCACCGGCTACGTTCACGGCGATCTCGAGCCGATCCGCGAGATGTTGACCGACCCTGCCACCTTGCTTGGCCTCAGCGACGGAGGCGCGCATTGCGGTCAGATCTGCGATTCGAGCCTGCCCAGCTTCATGCTGACCCACTGGGTGCGCGACCGCTCGCGCGGCCCCCGGCTGCCGCTCGAGTTCGTGGTCAAGCGCCAGACAAGCGAGACCGCCGACTTTTTCGGCTTCCACGACCGCGGACGCTTGGCGCCCGGCCTGAAGGCGGACGTGAACGTGATCGAGTTCGACCGCCTCCGGCTGCGCCACCCGGAGCTGGCCCACGACCTCCCGGCCGGCGGCAAGCGGCTGATCCAGCGGGTTGACGGGTATGCCGCCACCCTGGTGGGCGGCGTATCAATCTTCGAGCACGGCGCCGATACGGGTGCGCGCCCCGGCCGGCTGGTGCGCGCCGGGCGGTGAGCACCCGCTCCTCACGTGAGGGGGGGGGCCTCGGCGCCGCACCGAGCGGATCAGCGTGACAAGCC
>CAXUIE010000466.1:0-1460 GCA_964250825.1 uncultured Acidisphaera sp.
CTACGAAGGCCGCACCATCAAGCGGCTGGCCGAGGCCGGTGGGCGCGTGCTGGGCGTGTTCCGGCCGGAGGCGGGCGGCGGCCGCATCGTGCCAACCGACCGGCGGGCCAAAGCCGAATGGCTGGTGCCGCCGGGCGAAGACGGCGGCGCCGCGGCTGGCGAGATCGTCCTCGCCACTCCCCTGCCCCACCAGGGATGGGGGCTGAAGCCTGCACGAGTAATCGAGCGGCTGGGGCGTATGGGCGACGCCCGCTCCGTCAGCCAGATCTGCATCCATACCCACGACATTCCGCAGGAGTTCCCGCCCGACGCGCTCGACGACGCGGCAAAGGCGCGCGGGGTGCCCCTTGGACGGCGCACCGACCTTCGCGATGTCCCGCTGGCCACCATCCACGGCGCGGACGCGCGCGACTTCGACGACGCGGTGTGGGCCGAGCCCGACGGCGACGGCTTTCGCTTGATCGTCGCCATCGCCGATGTCGCGCACTATGTGCGGCCCGGCGCGGCGCTGGATCGCGCCGCCCGCGAGCGCGGCAACAGCGTCTACTTCCCGGACCGGGTGATGCCCATGCTGCCCGAGGCGTTGTCGAACGGCTGGTGCAGCCTCCGCCCCGGCGAGGAGCGCGGCTGCCTGTTCGCCGAGATGCGGGTCGGCGCCGATGGGCGCAAAACCGCCCACCGCTTCGGCCGCGGCCTGATGCGCAGCGCGGCCCGGCTGACCTACGAGCAGGTGCAGGAGGCCCACGAGGCCGGGGGCGATGCGGGCGGCCCGCCGCTCCCCGCGCTGTACGGCGCGTTCCGCGCCCTGCTGGCCGCCCGCACCGCGCGCGGCACGCTCGACCTCGATATTCCCGAGCGCCGGGTGGTGCTGGACGCCGACGGTCGCGTCGCCGCCGTGACGCCCCGGCCGCGCCTCGACAGCCATCGGCTGATCGAGGAGTTCATGGTGCTCGCCAACGTCGCCGCCGCCGAGGAGCTGGAGCGGCGACACATGGCGTGCATGTTCCGCGTCCACCCGCCGCCGTCCGACGAGAAGCTGGCGGCGCTGCGCAGCTTCCTCCGTCCGTTCGGCATCAGCTTGCCGCCCGGCGGGCAGGTTCACCCCCGCGACCTCGATGGCGTCTTGCGCCGGGTCGCCGGCCGGGACGAAGCGCCGCTGGTCAACGAGGTGATGCTGCGCAGCCAGTCGCAGGCCTCGTACAGCCCGGACAACATCGGCCATTTCGGCCTTGGGCTGCCCCGCTACGCGCATTTCACCAGCCCGATCCGCCGCTACGCCGACCTTCTCGTGCACCGCGCGCTGATCGCAGCACTCGGGCTTGGCCCCGATGGGCTGACCCCGGACGAGGCAAGCCGGTTTGCCGATGCGGCCGAGCACATCACGGCGACCGAGCGTCGCGCCGCCCGGGGGGCCCGCCGCCCCCCGGGGGGGGGAGAGGGGGGGGCCAAAGGGGGGGACA
>CAXUIE010000466.1:1470-2486 GCA_964250825.1 uncultured Acidisphaera sp.
GCGCGCCGCGCCGCGGGCCCCGCGGGCGCGGCGCTCGACCGCTATCTCGCCGCGTTCATGGTGGATAAAGTGGGTGCCACGTTCCCGGCCCGCATTTCCGGCGTGACGCGGTTCGGCGTTTTTGTAACTGTCGCGGGAAGCGGCGCCAGCGGGATCGTCCCGATTTCGTCGCTGCTGCCGGACGATTTCTGGATGCACGACGAAGGAGCGCAGACGCTGACCGGCCAGCGGACCCGGATTACGTATCGGCTTGCCCAGGAAGTCGAGGTCCGCCTCGCCGAAGCCAGCCCCGTCACGGGCGGGTTGGTGTTTCATGTTCATGGCGAGGCCGATCGGGGGCCAGCCAGCCGCGGCAGGGCGGAACGGCGGCCGCGCTGGAGGTGAGCCGGCTGGCCCGCCTGCTCTTCCTGCTCGTCATCCTTCCCGCCCGCGCCGAAACGGTGCCGGCTTCAGGGTTCGACGGCAGGCTGGCCGCCGACGTTTATGAAACGGCCCTTGCGTTCATGGCGCCGCGAACACTCGAGCCGGTGCCGGTGCCGCAACTCGCTTTGTGGGGTCTGCGCGGCCTCACGGCGCTCGATCCCGAGCTGAGCGTCGGCGTGTCCAACGGCATTCTCGTGTTGGCGTTGCGCGACCGGATCATCGCTACGATGCCGTCGCCGCCGTCCGAAGCTGCTCCGGTCTGGAGCGAGGTCGCGGCGACCCTCGCGGCGCAAGCATGGGCGGTATCGTCCCCAGTTCGCACCGCGGGCACGGAAGGCGTGGTGCAAAGCTTCTTCGACGAACTCTTCAACCATCTCGACCCTTATTCCCGCTACGTCGGCCCAGGGGAGGCTGAACAGGACCGCGACAAGCGCGGCGACCGCGCCGGAGCCGGCTTGGTGGTCGCCAACCGGGGCGACGTGGTTGTCGTGACGGACGCGGTGCCGGACGGCGCCGGCGCTCGCGCCGGGATGAGGCGGGGGGAGGGGCTCATCGCGGTCGAGGGCGCGGCCGCGCGCGGGCAGGGCGGGGCC
>CAXUIE010000467.1:0-2481 GCA_964250825.1 uncultured Acidisphaera sp.
GGCGCGCCGACCCGGAGCCGCCGGTCGGCAAGCGACAACGCCCCGCCGGTCGCCATGACGAGGCCGCCCAGCCAGATCCAGGGAGCCAGCGGGTTGTAGTGCAGGCGCAGCACGGCCTCGCCGTTCCGCTCCTCGCCGAGCACCGTGTACAGGTCGGCCAGCCCGTCCGTGTGGATCGCGGCGTCGGTGATGGTGGTCCTCTGCGTGGTGAACGCCCGGCGGGACGGGTGCAAGGCGACCACCTTGCGGCCTGCGCGGGAGATCAGCAGGTCGGCGACCCGTGAATTATAGTTCGACCCGCGCTCGTCATGCAGCGATCGCAGGGTCCAGTCGTAGCCCGCGAGGTGGACCGTCGCGCCGGGCTTGACGGCGACGATGGTGCTGACCGCGAGTGACATCCCCGCGATGCCGGCGACGGTGACGCCCATCCCGGCATGGGCGAGTGCCGAGCCCCAAACCGCGAGCGGTTGCCCCGCCAGCCGCGACCGGCTCGTGCGGAGCGGCACGCGGAACAGCCGCCCTCGCTCGACCAGCTCGGCGAACGCGCCGACGATCAGCCAAGCGGAGGCGGCGAAGGCGAGCGCCGGCAGGCCGCGCTTGAGGCCGAGGGCGCTGACCACGCCGACCACGGCCGCGGCGAGCGCGGCCCACCACAGCCGCCGAAGCGCCGGCGCCAGCTGGGCGCGCTTCCAGGGCAGCAAGGGGGCCACCGTCATCGCCAGGAACACGGGGGCGGCGAGCGGCAGCACGGTGGATTGAAAATAGGGCGGCCCGACGCTGATCTTGGCGCCGAACAAAAGGTCGGCGAAGAGCGGGTAGGTCGTGCCGGTGAGCACCACGGCGGCGATGGAGCACAGGAAGATGTTGTTCAGCACCAAGGCACCCTCGCGCGAGATGGGCGCGAACAAGCCCGACGGCGCCAACACCGGCGCGCGCAGCGCGAACAGCAGCAGGGAGCCGCCGATCACGAGCCCGAGCAGGCCGAGGATGAACACCCCGCGCGCCGGGTCCACCGCGAAGGCGTGCACCGAGTTCAAGATGCCCGAGCGCACCAGGAACGTGCCGGACAGGCTGAGCGAGAAGGTCGCGATGGCAAGCAGCACCGTCCAGGTCTTCAGCGCCTCGCGCTTCTCCACCACGATCGCGGAATGCAAGAGCGCCGTGCCGGTGAGCCAGGGCAGCAGGGAGGCGTTCTCCACCGGGTCCCAGAACCAGTATCCGCCCCAGCCAAGCTCGTAATACGCCCACCAGGAGCCGAGCGAGATGCCGCCGGTGAGCAGGCACCAGGAGGCCAAGGTCCACGGCCGCACCCAGCGTCCCCAGGCGGCGTCGACGCGCCCTTCCAGCAGCGCGGCGACCGCGAAGGCGAACGGAATCGCGAAGCCGACATAGCCCGCGTAGAGGATGGGCGGATGGATGGCGAGGCCCGGGTCCTGCAAGAGCGGGTTCATGTCGCGCCCGTCGAGCGGCGGCGGCCAAACGCGGAGGAACGGGTTGCTTTCGGTCAGCGCGAACAGCAGGAACCCGGCGGAGACGAAGCCGAGCACGCCGATCACCCGCGCCCGGAGCGCCGACGGGAGGGTGCGGCCGAACGACGCGACCGCGCCGCCGCAGCACGCCAGGATCAAGCACCACAGCAGGATGGAGCCCTCGTGGTTCCCCCAGGTGCCGGTGATCTTGTAGACGAGCGGCTTGAGGGTGTTGCTGTTCTCGACGATGTTGAGCACGGTGAAATCGTCGGATACCGCGCACCAGGTCAGCGCCGCGTAGGCGCTCGCCAGCGCCAGCAGCTGGCCGAGGGCCAGCGCCGGTGCGGCCGCCATCAGCCGCGCGTCGCGCGCGTGCGCGCCCCAGAGCGGGACGACGGCCTGGGCCGCCGCGATGGCTACGGCGAGGGCGAGGGCGAAATGGCCGAGTTCGGGAATCATCCCTTGGTCTTCGTCGCCATCAAGGTGTTCCAGGTGGAGGCCGGCGGCGGCGGGCCGGCGGCGGGGTTCCAGTGCCCCGATTTCTTGAGCGCATCGGCGACGTCCTTCGGCATGTAGGTTTCGTCGTGCTTGGCGAGCACCTCGGCGGCGCGGAACGTTCCGTCCGGCCGCATGGCGCCGAGCGCCACGACCCCCTGCCCTTCGCGAAACAGGTCGGGGAGGATGCCGACATAGCTCACCGAAACCGCACCACGCCCGTCGCTCACCCGGAAGCGCGCCGTCGGCTGCCCGTTCTCGGTCGCCTGCCGCAAGCTGCCCTGCTCCACGAGGCCGCCGAGCCGGAACGTCCGGCCGGGTGGCGGCGCCTTGTCGGCGATCTCGGAGGGCGGCACGAAGAAGACGAGGTTGTCGCGGAACGCGGTCAACGCGAGCGCGGTCGCCGAGCCAAGCCCGACGCCGCACGCGACCAGCAGCCACAGACGGCGGCGCTTGCGGGTCATCGCCGGGCGCGCCCGGCCCGCGGGTCGATCGCGAAGAGCCGTCGCCGCGCGGC
>CAXUIE010000468.1:0-2480 GCA_964250825.1 uncultured Acidisphaera sp.
GGGCTGCTGGGCGGTTCATCAGCTTGGTGCAACGGGTGGCTATGTTCTGGGTGAGCGCGGCCGGTAAGCCGGGTGGCCGCCGAAGGCGGCATGACACGCCGATGGGTGACAGCGCCTCATCCACGAACACCTGTCGCGCGCAGTACAACCCCGGCTGGTCGGAAGAGGCGCCCCCGAGCGCCGCGACGCCCCGCGCGAGCTTCTCGGGCAGCCATACGTCATCCTGATCGGCAAAGGCGAACGCGTCGAACGATTGCTCGAGCGCCGCTCGCAGGACGAGAAGAAAACTCGGCGTGGCGCCAAGCCGCGCATTGCCGCCCACCTCCGCGCAGCGGCCGAGCCCCGACCCCGCGGCGAACGCGCGCAGCATCGCCCGGGTGCCGTCCGTGGAGCCGTCGTCCCGCCAGAACAGCACCCACGCCCGATGAGTTTGAGCGAGGAGGCTGTCGAGCTGCTCCTGAAGGAAACGCTCGCCGTTATAGGTGGATAGAAGGACTGCGACCCGCGGGCCCGTCGCGCGCCCGTTGTCGGAGCAGACTACCGCGTCTGACCGAAGATCGTGTCGATCGTCAGGGCGAGCGAGCGTGTCCAATCTTGCAGGCCAACGCCAAAGATTCGGTTCAGTTTTGCGCAATCGAGCCTCGAGTCGGGCGGCCGCCGCGCCGGCGTCGGCCAGTCGGCGGTGTTGATCGGCTCAACGACCGGGGTGCTGCCCCCATGCCGCGACGACTCCCGGAAAACCGCCGCGGCAAGCCCGTGCCAAGTGGTCCAGCCCGAACCGGCGGCATGATAAACCCCGCCGTACGCCGAGCGCCAGCCGGTCTCCCCCAGGCGGTCGACAATGCCGAGGATCGCTCCGGCAAGATCGAAAGCGGCGGTCGGGCATCCTTTTTGGTCGGCCACGACACGTAGGCGGTCAGTGCGTTTGGCCGCGTTGAGCATGGTCAGGACGAAGTTCTTGCCGCTCGGGGCGTAAACCCAGGAGGTGCGCAGCACGATCGCCATGGCTCCGGAAGCAAGCACGGCCTGCTCGCCTTCGAGCTTGCTCGCCCCATAAACTCCGGTCGGCCCGGTCGGGTCGGCTTCGACGTATGGCTCACCTTTCAACCCGTTGAACACGTAGTCGGTCGAGATGTGAATCAACGGGATCCCGGCGGCTTCCGTTAAGCCGGCGAGACGGGCCGGGCCGTCGCGGTTGGCGCGGAACGCCGCCGTCTCCTCGGTTTCGGCCGCGTCCACCGCCGTGTAGGCAGCCGCGTTCACGACAAGTACCGGCGCGTGCTCGCGAATGGCCGCGTCGAGCGAGGCGGGCCGTTCGAAGTCGAACGCGGGCCGCCCGACCCGCACCACCGGGCGCCCGCGCGCCATCGCAACCGTTTCAAGCGCGCGGGCAAGCTGGCCTTCTCCGCCTGTGACGAGGATCGGGCGAGATGAGGACATCAGGCCTTGAACCACGCCGGGCAATCGGCAAGGCGCGGCAGGGCGCGATCCTTGTCCGACAGCAAGGCTTCGTCACGTGGGACCGGCCAGGGAATGTCGAGGTCGGGGTCGTCCCAGGCGACGCCGCGCTCGGCGGCCCGGTCATAGGGGGCGGTCACCTTGTAGATGACTTCCGTGTCGGCCTCGAGAGTGCAGAACCCGTGCAGAAACCCGACCGGAATCCACAGCTGCCGCCAGTTCTCCGCGCTCAACACGGCCGCGACGTGACGACCGAACGTGGCGGAGCCACGCCGGACATCGGCGGCGACATCCCAGATGGCGCCACGGACCACCCGGACCAGCTTGCCCTGCGGGTTGGGGTCGATCTGCAAGTGAAGGCCACGAATGACGCCGGCTGGGACCGACAGGCTGTGATTGTCCTGGACGAAGGCAGACCCAGCACCCTGCTCGGCCCAGCGCTTCTCGCTCCAGGTTTCGGAGAAGAAGCCGCGCGGGTCGGAAAAGCGGGGCGGCTCGATCAGCAGCACGTCCGGAATAGCCAGGCGCTCGATCTTCACGCGTGTTCCCCCTCCGCCAGCTCCATCAGCACCCGGCCGAGCTCGGTCTTGCCGAGCAACAACGCCTGCCCGCGCAGCCGGTCGGCGTCGATGAAGCCCATGCGGAAGGCGACCTCCTCCGGGCTGCCCACCAGCATCCCCGTGCGCGACTGGATGGTTTGCACGAACGTCGCCGATTGCAGCAAGCTGTCCGGCGTGCCGGCGTCGAGCCACGCGCAGCCGCGCGACAGGCGCTCGACGTGCAGGCTGCCCTCCTCTAGGTAGATCCGGTTGAGATCGGTGATCTCGAGTTCGCCGCGCGGCGAGGGGCGGATCTGCCGGGCGAGATCGGATACGCGGGCGTCATAGAAATATAGGCCGGTGACCGCCCAGTTGGAGTGCGGCGCGGCCGGCTTCTCGACGATCTCCTACGCGCGCCCCGCCGCGGCGAACGACACGACGCCGTAGCGTTCGGGATCACGCACCTGGTAGGCGAACACCGTC
>CAXUIE010000469.1:0-960 GCA_964250825.1 uncultured Acidisphaera sp.
GCCCAGCACCTTGCCGCGCGGCCAGTGGATCGTCCGCCCGGCGGTGCCGCCGCTGCCCTCGGCCGTGTAGTTCCAGTTGATCACCGGATGGCGGAGCAGCTTGAGCACGCCGGCGGGGACGTGGATCCAAGGCAAGGTGTCGCGCGGCCCCGCTTCGAGCAGCACGACGCGCGCCCCGGTTTCCGAGAGCCGCGCCGCGACGACGCACCCGGCCGAGCCCGCGCCTACCACCACGTAATCCGCTTCCATCCCGTTCTCCCGCTTGGGAGGGAGACTGCCGCTCGCGGGCGAGGATGACAATCGGAGCGCGGGCGCTACCCTGCGCAGTGCCACGCAAAGAATGGGAGGCAAGAATGCCGCAAGGGGCGAACTGGCTGATGCTCGAGGGTCGGGTGTGCGTCGTCACCGGGGCGGCCAGCGGCATCGGTCGCGCCGTAGCGCGCGGCATGGCGGAGGCCGGGGCGGCCGTCGTGCTGCTCGACAAGGACGACGCGGGCGCCCAATCAACGGCGGACGCGCTGCGCGACACCGGCGTGAGGACGCTCGCGATCCGTTGCGATACCGCCGACCCGGCGAGCGTGGCCGCCGCGGAGCAGTCCGCGCGCTCGGTCGGCCCGGCGGACATCCTGGTCAACAACGCCGGCATCCTGCGCGCCGGGCCGCTCGCCACCCTGCCGATCGAGGAATGGAACCTGCTGCTGGCGGTGAACCTCACCGGATATCTGCTCTGCGCCCAGGCGTTCGGCCGGGCGATGATCGAGCGCGGCCGTGGCGCCCTCGTCCACACCGCCTCCATCGCGGGGAGCAACGCGCAAGCCTTTTCGGGCGCCTACAGCGTCAGCAAGGCCGGGGTGCTGATGCTGTCGCGCCAGCTCGCGGTGGAGTGGGGGCCGCGTGGCGTGCGCAGCAACGTGTTGAGCCCGGGCCTCGTGCGGACGCCGATGAGCGAGAGTTTCTATC
>CAXUIE010000469.1:970-2475 GCA_964250825.1 uncultured Acidisphaera sp.
GTTTCTATCAGGCGCCCGGCGTCGCCGAACGACGGGCCGCCGCCGTGCCGCTCGGCCGCGTCGCGACCCCCGAGGACATGGCGCAGGTGGTGCTGTTTCTCGCCTCCGACCGCGCGGGCTACGTCAACGGCCAGGAGATCATCGTGGACGGCGGCTTCGAGCACATGCTGATGAGCTTCGTCCCGCGCCCCGGCTACGAGCGCGGCAACTGACCGCAGGCCGATACTCCCCGTCTTTAGCGGCCAAATAGTATCCGTGGAGGCCGCGAAGCATCCCTGCGACAGTCAAAAAACAGCCAGCAATGATGGTGCTGGGCGGTATTGGTGGCTTCGCCGCGATCGAACCATTCGATGCGTTCGGTCAACACTAGGACGGTGTCGAGCGGTCCGGACGAAATCAGCTCGGCGGCGCGCTTCCCGGCGATCCATTGGAACCGGACCAGGAGCGCGAGTTGGCCATCCGCCCGCGTTGTTAGATCGAGCGCATGGCGGACGAAGCGACGCAGGAACCGGGACGCGCTGGGGCCGGTTCTTTTCCCGCTGCCATCGCCGTAGGGCGGATTGGTCAGCATTGATTGGCAGCCTGGGGGGAACGCCCGGCAGGCGTGGAAATCAACGCCCGGCTGGCCGAAGCCGCGATCCTCGAGATCGGTCGCGATCACGTCATGGCCATGCGCCGTGACGACGCGTGCGATTGCGCCGTCGCCGCAGCAGGGTTCCCAGACCGGGCCACGGAACGCCACGTGCCCGAGCAGACAATCCGTCACCCAACCGGGCGTCGGATAGAAATCATGCTCCTCGCGCGCGTATCCCGAGATGTGCACAGGCCGCGACGCGCGTGGGCGGGGGAGCGCGCCACGGTCCGGGATGTCGAGCAGTGAGCCCTGAACGCCAACGAACCTGTCCATCGACCGGTTTTGACCCGCGTCTTTCTTCAAGGGCAATACGCCTTGTCGGCACGGCGGCGCGGCCTCACCCCGCCTCATCCATACGCACGCCCGGGTGAAAATGCGCGTACACCCGGCGCGCGGTCTCGCGGCTGATCCCCGGCGCGGCTTCCAGGTCGGTGAGCCCCGCCTGCTTCACGCCGCGCGCCGAGCCGAAATGGTTGAGCAAGGCCCGCTTGCGCGCCGACCCGATGCCCGGCACCTCGTCCAGCTCGCTCCGGGTCAGGTTCTTCGACCGCCCGGCCCGGTGCGTGGTGATGGCGAAGCGGTGCGCCTCGTCACGCAAGCGCTGCAGGAAATACAGCACCGGGTCGCGCGGCGGCAGCTGGATCGGCTCGCGGCCGTCCATGTGAAACCACTCGCGGCCGGCGTCGCGGTCCGGTCCCTTGGCGATCGCCACCAGCGGCACGTCGTTGACCCCGAGATCGGCCAGCACGCCGCGCGCCGCCCCAAGCTGGCCCGCGCCGCCGTCGATCAGCACGAGGTCGGGCCAATCCGGCCGTCGCTCGGGGTTCTCGGCCTGCTCGCGCTGCGCCCGGCCGAAGCGGCGCTCCAGGAC
>CAXUIE010000470.1:0-2467 GCA_964250825.1 uncultured Acidisphaera sp.
GTCCTCCCCCATGCGCGATAGTTCATGCCCCGCGACTCGGACCCGCCCGCTCGTCGGGCGTTCCAGCCCGGCCAGCACCATCAGCAGGCTGGTCTTGCCCGAGCCGGAGGGGCCAACCAGGCCGACGGCCTCGCGCGCGTCCATTGTCAGGTTGACGCCGCGCAGGATGTTGACCGGCCCCCCCGCCGCGGGCAGGGTCAAGTGCAGATCCTGCAACCGGACGAGCGGTTCCGGCGTCGTTGCCGGCGTATTTGAAGGAATCGGCGGGGGCATGGCGTCCATCGCTGCTGCATATGGCCCCCGCCCCGCGCCGCGGAAAGCCGCGGCCTGGGCGCTCCTCGCCTTGCTGTGGAGCGGCCCCGCGCCGGCCGCTCCCTTTCGCCTCCTCGTGCTCGGCGACAGCCTGTCGGCTGGCTACGGGCTCGCCCATGCGGACGGGTTCGAAGCGCAGCTCGAGGCCGCGCTGGCCGCGCGCGGTCACGATGTGCGCATCATCGACGGCGCGGTGTCGGGCGACACCACCGCGGGCGGCCGCGCCCGGCTCGACTGGACGCTGGCGGACGGCGCCGACGCGGCAATCATCGAGCTCGGCGCCAATGACGGGCTGCGCGGGCTCGATCCGGCCGAGATGGAGGCCAATCTCAGGGCGATCCTCGACGCCCTCGCGGCCCGGCGCATCCCCGTGCTGTTGTCCGGCATGTACGCCCCGCCCAATCTCGGCCCCGACTACGGCCGGGCGTTCCGCGCCGTGTTCGACGCGTTGGGGAAGCGTTCGGGCGTGCTTTATGACCCATTTTTCCTCCAGGACGTCGCCACGGTGCCGGCGCTCAACCAGGCGGACGGGATGCATCCCAATCCGGCGGGCGTGCGGCGGGTGGTGGCGCACATCCTCCCGCTGGTGGAGCAATTGTTGGGGGAGGCGAAGGGGTGAGGCTGTTCGTCGCACTCGACCTGCCCTGGCCGTCCAAGCAGCGCCTCGGAATGCTGGCGGGCGGCATACCGGGCGCGCGCTGGGTGTCGCCGGAGAATTACCACCTGACCTTGCGCTTCATCGGCGAGGTGCCGAAACATCGGGCCGAGGAGATCGACGAGGCGCTGTTGGCGCTCCGCGCTCGCCCTTTCACGCTTTCGATGGGTGGGATCGGCACCTTCGCCAAGGGCGGCCGGGCCGTCTCGCTATGGGCCGGGGTGGAGCGCAACCCGGCACTCGACCACCTGCAGAACAAGATCGAGACGGCGCTGCAGCGGGTGGGTGCGGAACCCGAGCGGCGGCGGTTCGCGCCGCACGTGACCTTGGCCCGGCTCGACAACGTGCCGGAAGCCAAGCTTGCCGGCTTCATCCAGTCACACAATCTGTTCCGCGCCGAGCCGGTGGCGGTGGAACACTTCACTCTGTTCAGCTCGCGCCTGGGCAAGGAGCAGGCCGTCTACATCCCGGAAGTGGACTACGAGCTGGCCTGAAGGGTTGGAGGAACACGATGCCCGTGGATCCGCAGATCCAGGAGCTCCTGGACGCGATGGCCGGCCTGCCGCCGGCCCATACGCTTTCCGTCGCGGACGCGCGGCTGCGGATGGAGCAGCGCCCGCGTGATGGCCTGCGCGTGCCGCCGGTCGCCCGGGTGGCCGATAGCACGGTCGACGGGCCGGGTGGGGCGCTTCGGCTGCGCGTCTACACCCCGCACGGGGTGCCGGGCGAGCACGGCGTCGGCCCGTTCCCGCTGTTATTGTTCTTTCACGGCAGCGGCTTCGTGGTGTGCAGCCTCGATACGCACGACATCATGTGCCGCAATCTCTGCGCCGGGGCCGGATGCGTGGTCGTTTCGGTGGATTACCGGCTCGCCCCCGAGCACCCGTTCCCGGCCGGGCTCGACGATTGCCTGCAAGCGACCCGATGGGCGGCCGAGCACGCGCACGACATCAACGTGGACCCGCGGCGGATTGCGGTGGGTGGCGACAGCGCCGGCGGCAACATGGCGGCGGTGACCGCGATCCGCGTGCGCGACGAGGGTGGCCCGCACCTTTGCGCGCAGCTGCTGGTCTATCCCGTCACCGATTACTATGACCCGGGCACGCCGTCCTACGCCGAGAACGCCGAGGGCTACGGCCTCACCGCGAAGGGCATGGCCTGGTACTTCGATCACTACCTGTCCGGCCGGCCGGAAGGTGCGAACCCGCTCGTCTCCCCATTGCGCACGCCAAGCCTGCGCGACCTGCCGCCGGCACTCGTTTACAGCGCCGAATACGACGTGCTGCGCGACGAAGCCGAGCGCTACGCCGAGCGGCTGCGAGCGGACGGCATCGCCGTCACGGTTAAGCGCTGGCACGGCATGAACCACGGTTTCTTTCAGTGGCCGGGCAGGGTGGACCGCGCCACCGCCGCCAACGACGAGGCTGCCGCGTGGCTCCGAGACGCGTTCGCGCGCGCCTGACCCCTCCCTCTCCCCTGCCAATCGAAGAGGGACGGGGT
>CAXUIE010000471.1:0-2446 GCA_964250825.1 uncultured Acidisphaera sp.
GTCGTGGAAACCGACCCCGACCGCCTCGCCTCGCTGCGCGCCGGCCGGATGCCGATCTACGAGCCGGGGCTCGAGCGCCTAGTGGGCGAGAACGTCCGGGCGGGGCGGCTCGGCTTCGGCGACGACCTCGCCGAGGCGCTGCAGGGCGTGGCAGCGGTGTTCATCGCGGTCGGCACACCGGCCCGGCGCGGCGACGGCCACGCCGACCTCAGCCACGTCTACGCCGCCGCCGAGCAAGTGGCGCGAGCGTTGACCGGATACGCAGTGATCGTGACCAAGTCCACGGTGCCCGTCGGCACGGGCCGGCGCATCGCCGAGATCATGCGGGGGATTCGCGCCGATCTCGATTTCGACGTGGCCTCCAACCCCGAGTTCCTGCGCGAGGGCAGCGCGCTGACCGACTTCATGCGGCCCGACCGGGTGGTGATCGGCACCGAAAGCGACCGCGCCCGCGAGATCCTCCGACGGCTCTACCGACCGCTTTACCTGATCGAGGCGCCCATCGTGTTCACTGGGATCGAAACGGCCGAACTCACCAAATACGCAGCGAACGCCTTCCTGGCGATGAAGGTCACGTTCATCAACGAGATGGCCGATCTATGCGAGCGCGCCGGCGCCGACGTGCACGACGTCGCGCGTGGGATCGGGCTTGACGGGCGGATCGGCCGGAAGTTCCTCCATCCCGGCCCCGGGTTCGGCGGCTCGTGCTTCCCCAAGGACACGATGGCGCTCGCCCGCATCGCGCAGGACCACGGCGCGCCGTCCCGCCTGGTGGAAACCGTAGTCGCCGTGAACGACGCGCGCAAGGCGGGGATGGCCGCGCGCATCGTCGCCGCGTGCGGCGGCTCCGTGCGCGGCCGTACGATCGGCGTGCTCGGCCTGACCTTCAAGCCCGAGACCGACGACATGCGGGACGCGCCCTCCATCCCCATCCTGGCGCGCCTGGTCGAGGACGGCGCCACCGTGCGCGCGTACGATCCCGAAGGAATGGCGCAGGCGAAGGCCGTGCTGCCTCCGCAGCTCGTCTACTGCGAGGACGCGCTGCAAGCCGCCGAAGGGGCCGACGCGCTCGTGATCCTGACCGAATGGAACGAGTTTCGCGCGATCGGGCCGGAGCGGCTGCGTGGCGCCATGCGCGGGCGCGTGCTGGTCGACCTCAGGAACGTGTACGACCCCGCGGCGATGCGGGAAGCCGGCTTCGACTACCACGGCGTGGGCCGTCCGCCGCGCTAGGCTGGCGCCCTCCCTCCGAGCGAATTACCGCCGCGCCGCCCAAAGCATGAGGGAGCGCGCGGGGATCGCCCACAACACGCCGGCTACCCCATAATAGAGCGCCTGCAGGCTCCAGTGCAGCGGCCCAATGAAATCGGCCAGGGTCGCGGCGCCGGCGAGGTATCCGACGAACCCGGCCAGACCGATCACGGTGGCGAGAAGGATGCGGCCCATCGGCGGGATCTAGCGTCTGCTCGCACAAACGCAAACCGGCGATTGCCGACCGGAGCGCGCCACCCTAAACCGGCGAGGCATCGTCCGGAGCGCTCGCATGGACCTGAAGGAGCACATTGCCGCGATCCCGGATTTTCCGAAGCCGGGTATCTTGTTCTACGACATTTCCACCTTGCTCCGGCACGCGGACGCTTGGCAGGTGGCCATGGGGCGGATGGCGCGGGCCGTGCGCGCCTATCACCCCGACCTGCTGGCCGGCGTGGAAAGCCGGGGTTTCCTGATCGCGGCGCCGCTCGCCTTGAAGCTCGGCTGCGGCTTTCTGATGCTGCGCAAGCGGGGCAAGCTGCCGGGGCGCACGATCGGGCTCGATTACGCCCTTGAATACGGGTCGGACCGCATCGAGATCGGGGCGGACGCGGTCCAGCCGGGACAGCGCGTCGTGGTGGTGGACGACCTGCTCGCGACCGGGGGCACCATGGCGGCGGGGATCGCGCTGTTGCGGCAGGTCGGGGCCGAGGTGCCCGCAGCCGCGGCCTTGATCGAGCTCAGCTTCCTTGGCGGCAGGGCGCGCTTGGACGTGCCCTGCGACGTGCTCGTCAGCTACGACCGCTAGTTATGTAGCGATCAGACGGACAACCACCGGACGTTTGACACGACTCAGCCAACGGGTAGGAAAAAGCCGCAGGAGCGTGCTCGGCGCTCCGGTGGGAGAAGTCCATGCCCGACGCGCCCTCCCAACCCGGTCGTCGACGCGCGCTGCGGCTCCTGGCGAGCTTGCCGACGCTCGCGTCGACCGCGACCGCGCTGGCCGCGCCCGCCGGGACTGCCGTGCCAGGGCCGGCCCCCGCGTTTCCGAATGAGGTCTCGATCCTCGTTGCCGGCCCCGACGGCGGCGAGCTGACAACCTGGAGTCGCCTGATCGGGCCGCTGCTGGCGCGCTTTCTGCCGCAAGGCGCGCCGGTGCGGGTCGCCCGGTCGGGCGGGGTGGACGGCGTCACGG
>CAXUIE010000472.1:0-2445 GCA_964250825.1 uncultured Acidisphaera sp.
GGCGTCGAACAGGTGGCGGGACAGCGGGCCGCAGGCGAACAGGAGGTCGGCCGCCCCGGCCACGTCGTCCGCGAGCGCGCCGTGCTCGCGCGCGCCTTCCTCGCCGAGTTCGAGCATGTCACCCAGCACCGCGATGCGGCGGGAAGCAGGCTGGAGCGCGAGCACGCCGAGGGCTGCCCGCACCGAGGCGCTGTTGGCGTTGTAGCTCTCGTCGAGCAGCACGGCGGTGCCCCCCGAAAGCTCCAGGGTGCGCCGGGCGCCCCTGCCGTCCAGGGGTGCGAACTGGCCGAGGGCACCGGCCGCGCGGCGGGCGTCGCAGCCGAGTGCCAGGGCGGCGGCGATCGCGGCCAGCGCGTTCATCACCATGTGCCCCCCCGGGACCGGCAGGCGGAACTCGATGGGCCGGCCATCAACAACGGCGGCGATGCGCGTGCCGTCGGCGTCCGGAGCGGCGTGAAGCAGCCGGACATCGGCCTTCGCATCGCGGCCGAACACGACGATCCGCCGCTCGCCCGCAAGGGCGCGAAGGCGCGGAAGCAAGGGATTGTCGGCTGGCAGGATCATCGTGCCGTCCGGCTGCAAGCCGCGCGCGATCGAGCCCTTCTCGTCGGCGATCGCTTCCAAGCTGCCGAGATAGCCGATATGCGCGGGCGCGATCGCGGTGATCACCGCCACGTGCGGCCGCGCCAGGCGGGCGAGCGGCGCGATCTCGCCCGGGTGGTTCATGCCGATCTCGACGACGCAGAACCGGGCGGCCGGCGGGAGCCGCGCGAGGGTCAGCGGCACGCCCCAGTGATTATTGTGAGACGCCTCGGCGGCGTGGGTCGGGCCCTGCGCGGCGAGGATGGCGCGCAGCATCTCCTTGGTCGTGGTCTTGCCAACGCTGCCCGTCACGGCGGCGAGCCGGCCGGTGAACCGCGCGCGGGCGAATGCCCCGAGCGCGTGGAGGCCGTCCAACGTGTCGCCGACCGTCAACAGCGGGCAGCCGCCGGGGACCTGCCGGTGGACCAGCGCTCCAGCCGCGCCGTGCGCGAGGGCGTCGGCGACAAAGGCGTGGCCGTCGCGATGCTCGCCTACTAGTGCGACGAACAGGTCCCCCGGCCGCACCGTACGGGTGTCAATAGACACGCCGCTCGCGTCGAAGCGGGCGGAAATCGCGCCTTTCGTGGCATCCGCCAGCTCGTCGGAGCTCCATAGCGGGGTCATGCCGAACACCCGTCCGGACGGGCTTGGTCCGCTTCGCAGCCCAAGACCATTAGGGGAGGAGAGGAAGGCCCGCTCCCCGAATGGGAGGGGGTTGGAGGAGGGGCAAGACTGCGGATCACCGCCACATCGTCGAACGGCGCCACCGTCGTGCCGATGATTTGCCCCTGCTCGTGGCCCTTGCCGGCGACGGCCAGCACGTCGCCCGGACCGAGCGCGTTTAGCGCCGCCTCGATCGCGCGCGCCCGGTCGCCGACCTCGACTGCGCCGGGGCAGGCGGCGACGATGGCGCTGCGGATGGCGGCGGGCTCTTCCGATCGCGGATTATCGTCCGTCACCACCGCGCGGTCGGCGAGCCGGGCGGCGACCGACCCCATCAGCGGGCGCTTGCCCCGGTCGCGGTCGCCGCCCGCGCCGCACACGAGGTGGAGCCGCCCGGTCGTGGGGGGGCGCAGCGCCGTGAGCAACCGCTGCAGCGCGGCCGGGGTGTGGGCATAGTCGACATACACGGCCGCACCGTTCGGCAGCCGGGCGGCGAGCTCCATGCGCCCGCGCACGCCGGCGAGCTCCGGCAAGCGGTCCAGCACGTCGCACTCGTCCGTGGCCATTGCGAGGGCGGCGGCGACCAGGACGTTGTCGACCTGGAACCGGCCGGGGAGCGTAAGCGGCAGCTCGCGCCGCCGCCCCCCGGCGTCGACCTCGATCACCTGTCCGTCGACGCGCGGGGCCGCACGGAGCAGTCGGATGGCTGTGCCGGTTTCACCCACCGTGCGAAGATCGAGTTGCCGCCTGGCCGCGATCTCCGCCAGTGCTTCCCGCGTTTCGCGGTCGGTCGCGTCGCTGAGGACGGCGGCCGCACCGGCGGGCAGAAGGTCCGCGAATAGCCGGAGCTTGGCGGCGCGGTAGCGCTCGAGCGTGCCGTGATAGTCGAGGTGGTCGCGCGTGAGATTGGTGAACCCGGCGGCGGTCAGTCGCACGCCGTCCAGGCGGAACTGGTCGAGACCGTGCGAGGACGCCTCCATCGCCGCCCGGGTGATCCCGGCGCGCGCGAGCGAGGCAAGCGTTCGGGCGAGCGACACCGGATCGGGGGTGGTCAGGCCGGCGCCGGGCTGGAAGCCGGGTGCGAGGAGGCCGAGCGTGCCGAGGCCGGCGGCGCGATGGCCGCCGATCTCCCAAATCTGGCGCAGGAACTCGGTGGTGCTGGGGGTGGCGGTGGTGGCGGTGGCGGCGGCGGGGGTTGCC
>CAXUIE010000473.1:0-2438 GCA_964250825.1 uncultured Acidisphaera sp.
GCGCCCGAAGCCGCCAAATCAACCGGGACGCGCCCCGCCGCTTGCGCGGCATCGACATGGAGCAGCGCGCCGTGCCGGCGACACAACGCCGCGGCCGCTGCGGTTGGTTGGAGGGTGCCGGTCTCGTTGTTGGCCGCCATGAGGCAGACGAGCGCGGGCGGCAAGCTGGCCAGCAGCGCTGCCAGCGCGTCGAGATCGGCGATGCCATCCGCATCGACGGGCACGGTGACCGCTTCGGGGGCCGCCGCGCGGATCGCGTCGTGTTCGGTTGCGCCGACAACGATTTTTCGGCCTAGGCCGAGACCATGGACGGCGAGCGCGTCGGCCTCTGTTCCGCCCCCGGTGAGGACTAGATTCTCTGGTCGGCCGCCGAAGCGCCGCGCCAGCAACTCGCGTGCCGCTTCCAGCACGGCTCGCGATTCTCGCCCCCCCTGGTGGACCGAGGACGGATTGCCGGTCAGCTCGAGCGCGGACTCCAACGCCCTTCGCGCCTCGGGTCGCAAGGGTTCGCTGGCATTGGCGTCCAAGTAGATCATGACGCCGGGTTGAGTGAGCCGCGCTTCATAGAGGCAGGCGTAACAAAGCGAGACGTAGCACGACATGTATATAGGTCGCGGCGCGCGAAAACATGAAAGCCATGCGATGATTCAGTTATGGCATTGGGCGAAAAGTCATATAGTGTCCGAAATGCGGCCGCGAAGAGCCGGTAATTAGGTAAACTGTCGGCTTTCGACCTTCACAGGTGCGCGGCGCGGCGGAATGGGAGCGACTATCGGCCGCACCGCCCGTGTCGTTGGCTTCGGGTGCTCGGCCGAATGTCGGCGTGGTCGGGATAGCTCGCATATCGCATGTTGCCTCCTGTGGCGCGGGCGGGCGTTGGATCGATACGGTTCGTGCGGCGGTGCGTCGCCTGTCCGCAGACAGCGCGGGCTGCCGGACGTGATGGAACAAACGGGTTTCGGAGCATCATGCCTGAAGTAATGTTCGCTGGGCCGGATGGCCGGCTTGAAGGTCGCTATCATCATTCGCGGGAATCGGGCGCGCCGGTTGCGCTGATCCTGCATCCCCACCCATTGCACGGTGGGACGATGAACAATCGCATCGCGTACACGATGTATCAGTCGTTCCAGAAGCTCGGCTGCTCCGTCATGCGCTTCAATTTCCGTGGCGTCGGCCGCAGCCAGGGCCGCTACGACGGTGGCATTGGCGAGATCGGCGACGCTGCCTCCGCGCTCGACTGGATGCAGGCCGTCAACCCAAACGCCGGCGGGCTTTGGATCGCGGGCTACTCGTTCGGGGCGTTCATCGGCATGCAGCTTTTGATGCGGCGGCCGGAGATCTCCGGCTGGGTCAGCGTGGCGGCGCCAGCGAGCCATTACGATTTCGGCTTCCTCGCTCCATGCCCTTGTGGCGGGTTGATGATCCACGGCGACGCGGACGAGTTGGTGCCGGAGCCGAGCGTGCGGAAGCTTGTCGAGAAGCTGAACACGCAGAAGAACGTGCAGGTTGATTATCGCGTGTTCTCCGGCGCCGACCATGTGTTCGCAAGCCACGCCGAAGAGGTGTCCGAGGCCGTCGAGGATCATGTCGGCGCCATGATGGCGCGTCGCGCCCTCGCGCTCGCCGCCGACTAGCGGCGCGGTTTACTTCTCCGCAGGCCGGTGATCCGTCCACCTGCGAGCGGTGCCGCGACGCCTGTGGTACCGGGAAAGCTCAACGGCAACCCCGCAAGCACGCGCGCGGCCAAGTAGCCGAAGCATTGCGCTTCCAGAACGTCGCCATCCCATCCAACGGCTTCGGCGGGCTGGACGGATTGTCCGCGGCAAGCTTTCGCGAGTGCCCGCATGATTGCCGGGTTGCGCCGACCGCCTCCGCTCACGATCCAGCGGCGTGGGCGCTCCGGCAGGGGAGCCGTAGCCGCTGTCTCAGCCGTGAACGCGACCAGCGTGGCCGCCCCATCGGCGGGGGACAACCCGCTGATGCCGCTCGCCGCGACCGCCGCCTGCCAATGGAGGCGGTCGAGCGACTTCGGGGGCAGCCGGCGGAAGTAGGGATCGGTGAGCAGCCGGGCGAGCACCGCCGTATCCGCGCGCCCCGCGAGCGCCAACGCTCCATCCCTGTCGAACGCCGCTCCGGTGCGGGCCCGGGCCCAATCGTCGAGCAGCGCGTTCCCAGGCCCCGTGTCGAACGCGACGAGCCGGTTGTCCGTGCCGATCCAGGTCACGTTCGCCACCCCGCCGATGTTCAGCAGGGGGATGGGCTTGGGCAGGCTCGCGGCCAGCGCGGGGTGATACGCGGGGGCGAGCGGGGCGCCTTGACCCCCCGCCGCGACGTCCGCCGAGCGGAAGTCGTGCGCGACCGGCAGGCCCGTTCGCCGCGCCAGCTCGGCCGCGGCGCCGCTCTGCCACGTCCGGCGCTCGCCCGGGCGCTGCCGGGTG
>CAXUIE010000474.1:0-2432 GCA_964250825.1 uncultured Acidisphaera sp.
GCGCAAGGACGCAGCCGCGTGGTGGCGGGCGACGCCCTCCCCCAGTCCTTTTCCCCGCGGGAGAAAGGGTTCCTCCCTCCACCGCTTGCGCGAGAGGGCCGGGATGAGGGTTTCGACCTGGTGTTCCTCGACCCGCCCTACGGGCAAGACGTGGTCCCGCGCGCCTTGGCCGGATTGCGAGCGGCGGCGTGCCTTGCCCCCGGCGCGCTACTCGTGGCCGAGACGGCGCGCGGCGACGCCTTCGCGCCACCCGCCGAGGCGCTGGGCGTGCGAGCGCACGGCGCGGCGCGGCTCACGGTCTGGCGGGAGCCGCGGGCGTCCGGCGTGTGCTAGTGGCTCGCCGTCCCCGGCTGCGCCATGCCGCGATGCACCTCAGCCATCACGCCGGCCGGCGCCACCGACGCGATCGCGGTTCGCAGCTTGTTCGCCCAGCCGCTCACCACGTCGCCGTCGCCGTTCATCATCGCCGTGAACCCGGTTTCCGCCACATCCGCCGGGTCGTCCTTCTTCTGGGTGCCGACCTTGGTGTCCATCATGTCGGCGCGCTCGAAGAACTCGGTTTCCGTGGCGCCCGGCATCAGGCAGGTCACGGTGACGCCGCTGTTGTTCAGCTCGTGGCGGATCGCGAAGGAGAAGGAATCGAGGAACGCTTTGGTGCCGTTATACACCGCCTGGTAGGTGCCAGGCATGAACCCGGCGATCGACCCGGTGATGAGGACGCGGCCCTGGCCGCGGGCGCGCATGTCGCGGCCAACTTTCTGGATCAGATAGATCGTGCCGATGATGTTGGTGTCCACCACCTTGCGCGCGGCGGCGAAGTCCTGATCGAGGAAGCCCTTGCCGAGGCCGCGCCCGGCGTTGGCGAGCAGCGCGTCTACCGGCCGGCCCTTGGCCGCCGCGTACAGCTTATCGACACCCTCGGTGGTGGAAAGATCGGCCTCGACGGCGTCGACCGCCGCGCCGAGCTGCCGCAGCGATGAAGCCGCCTCGTTGATGGCGGGCTCGTCGGCGGCGACGAGAAGATCAAAACCGCTACGCGCGCAACATTTCGCCAGTTCCAGACCGATGCCGGTGGAGGCGCCGGTGACGATGGCGAACTGGCGTTGCTCTGAAGCCATGTGGGAATCTCCGATCGGGTAGGGTGCTCGGGGCGCGAACGCTCGCGCCGCCTACACGTCGCTGTCAGCCTGGGGAACAAGCGCGTGAGGCATCCGTTGTCCCGGCGCAAAACGGAGAACCCGATGCGAACGACAGAATTGCTTGTTGGCGCAACCGTTCGGTGGCGCTCGGTGGCTGCCGGATGGCATGGCGCGGTGCGGCCTTCGGGCTGATCGGGAGAGTAGGCCGGGCCGCCAGGTGCCAAGTCAGGCTGACCGGAAGCCTTCTCGTCCGGTCACGCCGGACTTGACCGGCATCCATGCCGCCGCCGATGGCGAGCGACTTGAAACGTAGAATGCCCGAGGGGCGCGCCAACGGAGGCGCGAAGCGCGCGGCCAAACCGAACCGCCGAGGCGCGGCGCGACGCCTCATGCTTCTTCCTTGCCCGCCTCGTTAGCCTGGTCCCTCATCAACTCAGCCCAACACCTTCGGCTTGGACCCGCCCGCCATCCAATCCAGCAGTTCCACCGTGTGCACCAAAGGCAAGCCGCCGCCCCCGAGTTGGGTGAGGCAGCCGATGTTGCCGGACGCAATCATATCCGGCTTGGTCGCCGCCAGGTTCTGCAGCTTGCGGGCGCGGAGCTGCGCGGCGATGTCGGGCTGGAGCAGGTTGTAGGTGCCGGCCGAGCCGCAGCAGATGTGGCCCTCCGCCGGCTCGACCACGGTAAACCCGGCCGTGCGCAGCAGCGCCTTGGGCTCGTCCCTGATCTGTTGGCCGTGCTGCAGGCTGCACGCGGCGTGGTAGGCCACCGTCAGGCCGGGCGGCTCGCGGGTCGGCGCGTAGCCGAGGCGCACAAGAAGCTCGCTGATGTCGCAGGCGAGGGCCGACACTTGCTCGGCCCGCTCGCGCCAGGGCGACGGTTCGTTGCGGAACATCCAGCCGTAATCCTTGACGGTGGTGCCGCAGCCCGAGGCGTTGATCACCACCGCGTCGAGCCCCTCGCCATCCGCTTCCCGGCTCCAGGCGAGGAGGTTGCGCCGCACGCGCTCCATCGTGCCGTCGTGCTGGCCCATGTGGTGGGTGAGCGCGCCGCAGCAGCCGGAGCCGCGCGCGACCACCACCTCCACCCCCATGCGGGTGAGCAGCCGGATGGTCGCCTCGTTGATCGAAGGCGCCAGCACCTGCTGGGCGCAGCCGGTCAGCAACGCCACGCGCGCGCGCCGCGCGCCCTTGGCGCGATGCACCGCCGGCCGCTCGGTGACGCGCCGAACCGGGATACGGGAAGGTGCCAACTCGAGCATGGCGCGCAAGCGCTTGGCGGGGCCGCTGTCGC
>CAXUIE010000475.1:0-2431 GCA_964250825.1 uncultured Acidisphaera sp.
GATCATCCGTCCCGCCGAGCAACGCGGGCGAGATTAACCGGTCAGCAAAGCCGGGCTCTTACAACGACCTTGACGCAGGGGCTCCGGCGCTGGCGAAGCAGAGTGCAAGGATATTGGCGTGAGGCGACGGACGATCTTGGCGGCCGCCGCCATCGCTCTAGCGCTTCCCGGGGGCTGCGCGCCGGTGGATCTGCTCAACGCCACGATCCCGATATCCGGCCTCTCGGTCCAACGCGGCGTTCGCTACGGCCCAGGAGAGCGCCAGGCGCTCGACGTATACCATCCGGAAAGCGAAGGGCCTGCCCGCCCGGTCTTCGTGTTCTTCTACGGCGGCAGCTGGCGCACTGGCCGTCGAGGTGACTACCTGTTCGTCGCCGAGGCGCTGGTCCGCCGCGGCTTCGTGGTGGCCATTCCGGATTATCGGCTCTACCCCGATGTTGTCTTCCCGGCCTTTCTCCAGGACTGCGCGGCCGCGGTCGCCTGGGTCCACGCCCATGTCGCGGCGTTTGGCGGAGATGCTTCCCGCATCATGTTGGTCGGCCATTCGGCCGGCGCCTACAATGCGGTGATGCTGGGCCTGAACCCGGCGCTGCTGAGGGAAGCCGGTCTCGACCGGGCGAGCCTCGCCGCGGTGATCGGCCTGGCTGGCCCGTACGACTTCCTGCCGATCACGGACCCCGACATCGTGCCGGTGTTTGCGAGCGTGGGCGACGGGCCGGCGAGCCAGCCGATCAACTATGTCGACGGCCGGAACCCGCCCATCCTGCTTCTCGCGGGCGACGCCGATCACACGGTGCGACCGCGCAACACGATCCGTCTCGCCGAACGCATCGGGCAGGCAGGCGGGATCGCGCATGCCAAGCTGTATCCCGGGATCGGGCATGTCGGCATTGTCACGGCCTTCGCGCCGCTGTTTCGCGGTCGCGCCCCGGTGCTTGACGATGTGGCCGCCTTCGTCGCGGCCCCGCGCACCTTTCAGGGCTGACCGGAGCTAATTCCCGCCCGAGGCTGGCGGTGAACGCCACGCGGTATAGGATCGCCCCCGCCGCACGGCGTACACGGATCCATGGGGGAGAACGCTTATGAAACTCATCAATTCGATCGGACCCAATCCGCGCGTGGTCCGCATGTTCATGGCCGAACGCGGCATCGAACTGCCCAGGGAGGACATCGACATCCGCGCCGGCGCCAACCGGCAACCCGAGCACCTACGGAAGAACCCGGCGGGCCAGTCCCCGACCCTGCAGCTCGACGACGGCTCGTACATCGCCGAGATCACCGCCATCTGCGAGTATCTCGACGAGACGTTCCCCGGCCAGTCCCTGATCGGCAGCACGCCCGAGCAGCGCGCCGAGACGCGGATGTGGGTCCGCCGCATCGACCTCAACATCCTGGAGCCGAAGACCAACAGCTTCCGCTTCAGCGGGGGTCTGAGGATGTTCCAGGACCGCATCCACTGCATCCCGCAGGCGGCCGACGACCTCAAGGCGAGCGGCGACGAGTGGATCAAGAAGATGGACGGCTTCCTCGCCGGCAAGCAGTACATCTGTGGCGATCGCCTGACGCTCGCCGACGTCATGCTGTTCGTGTTCATGGAGTTCTTCGCCAGCGTCGGGCAGAAGCTCGACCCCGATCTGAAGAACGTCGCCGGCTGGCTCGACCGCATGAAGGCCCGGCCCAGCGCCGCCGCCTGAGGCGCGCGCCGCGCTGAACGCCGGCGCGGCGACCCCGCTTCATTCCGAGATCGAATATGCCGGACGCAACCGCGCTGATCCTGGTCGACGTGATCGCGGCCTTCTTCGCGCCGGGCATGCCCAACTACTATCCCGGGTCCGGGGAGGTTCTGCAGCCGTTGCGTGCTCTCCTCGCCGCCGCCCGTACCGGCGGCACCCTGGTGGTGCATGCCGCCGAGCGCCATCGGCCGGGCCTCGACGATTTCGAGTGGCGCAAACTGCCCGAGCATCATCTGGAGGGCGCGGCGGACGCCGCGTTCCTGCCCGGCTTCGCACCCTCCGGCCCGCGCGAGGCCTTGGTGGCGAAGCGACGGTTCAGCGCGTTCTTCGCGACCGACCTCGCGTTGCTGCTGCGCGAGCAAGGAGTCGCCCGGGTGGTGATCGCGGGGGTGAAAACCAACGTGTGCATCCGGGCCACCGTCCAGGACGCGTTCGCGCACGGCTTCGCGCCCGGGGTGCCGCGCGAGGCCACCAACTCCAACCGCCCGCACCTCGCGGCCGCCGCGCTCGAGGACATCGAGCGATACATGGGGCGCGTCGTATCGCTCGCCGAAGCGCTGGACATGCTCGGGTGACCCGCGTGGCCGTCACGGGCTACGCGAGCCTCGATCACGTGGTGGCGCTGGCCGGGCCGGTGCGGCCCGGGGCCACCCCCCCCCATCGGCGCGTGGCCCGCGCCGGGGCCCCGGCGGGCGGGG
>CAXUIE010000476.1:0-2424 GCA_964250825.1 uncultured Acidisphaera sp.
GGCGGCGGCAACGAGCCCCTGCCCGACCGGCAGCCGCGCTTGCGCTGGTCGCTGGCCGGCCTCGACATCACAGCTTGATAAGGAACAGCATTCATGAGCCTCGCCAGCGTGGCTTCCCAGCAAAACAACGCCGCCGTCGCCGCCAACGCCGCGGCGGCCGGGCTTTCCTCCACGGGCGCCGCGTCAAGCGCCGCCACGACCACGACCACGAGCGCCGGAACGAGTTCGACGAACCCGCTCGGCTCGCTCGGGGGAAACTTCAGCGACTTCCTCAAGCTGCTGATGACCCAGTTGCAGAACCAGGACCCGACGAGCCCGCTCGACACCAACCAGTTCACCAGCCAACTGGTGCAGTTCGCCAGCGTCGAGCAGCAAATCAACACCAACACGAGCCTGACACAGCTGATCCAGCTCACCCAAGGCACGGAGCTCGACCAGTCCGCGTCCATGGTCGGCAAGCAGGTGACGGTGCAGTCCGACCACATCCCGCTGCAGAACGGCAAGGGCGCGGTCACGTTCACAGCACCGAGCGCGGAACCGACAGCCATCGCGATCTACAATGACGCCGGCGCCAAGATCCGCGACGCCAGCGTGACTGCGACAAAGGGTGCGAACACCTGGACGTGGGACGGGACGGACAACAACGGCAACTCGGTCGCCGACGGCTCCTACCGGATCGCCGTGATCGGGGCGAACGCGGACGGCACCACCGCCGCCTTGCCATTCACCGTGGTCGGCACGGCGACCGGGGTGCAGAAGCAGGGGAACGCGATCGACCTGCAGCTCGGCGCGCTCACCACGGACTTCAGCACCGTCCAGTCGGTGGCCGGGCAGTAGCCGCTCGGAACCGTCCGCGCCGGTTAACCGGACGGTAAGCGGCGGGACGCTATGGTTCGTGCTCGGCAGGATGTCGAGCAGCCAGGAACCAGGCCGTCCATGCAGATCAGAGCGCATCGGCGACGAGCGGTGGCGCCGTGAAGGCCGCCCTCGAGGGACTGAAGGCGCTCGGCCCGGCGCGGCTGGCGGCCATGGGTATCGTCGGGCTCGGCGTGCTCGGCCTGCTCGCGTTCCTCGCGCTGCGCGGCGGCGCCGAGCAGATGGCCTTGCTGTACGGCGATCTCGACCTCAAGGACTCCGCGCAAGTCGTCGAACAGCTCGGCCGCCAGCATATCGCCTATCGCGTCGCCGGCGGCGGCAGCCAGATCCTGGTGCCGGTCAACCAGGTGCCGCAGGCCCGCCTGCTCCTGGCGCGCGAGGGCCTGCCGAGCGGCGGCTCGATCGCCTACGAGATCTTCGATCGCGGGGACGGGCTCGCGGCGACGCAGTTCCAGCAGACGATCAACGAAACCCGCGCCCTCGAGGGCGAGCTCGCGCGCACCATCCGCGCCATCGAGGGTATCCGCGCGGTTCGCGTGCATCTCGTGCTGCCGAAGCGCGAGCCGTTCGCGCGCGAGCAGCAGGACGCGCGGGCCAGCGTGCTGCTGACGATGAACGGCGCCGCCCGGCTCGACCGGGAGGGCGTGCAAGCGATCCTCAACCTCGTCGCCGCCGCCGTCCCTGGGCTCCGGCCGCAGAGCATCGCCGTGATCGACAGCCGCGGCGGCATGCTGGCGCGCGCCGGCGAGCCGGTCGGCAACCTCGCCGGCGCGGAAAGCGGCGACGAACTCCGGCACGCCACCGAACTGCGCTTGTCCCGGGCGGTGGAAGAGATGCTGGAACGCTCGCTCGGGCCAGGGCGGGTCCGCGCCGAGGCGGCCGTGGAGATGGATTTCGACCGCCTCAACCAAACGGAAGAAAAGTACGATCCGGACGGGCAGGTCGTCCGCAGCACGCAAACCGTCAACAGCAACAGCAAGAGCACCGAAGCGAGCAGCAACTCGGTGTCCGTGCAGAACAACCTGCCGAACGCCGACGCCGCCACCGGCGGCGGCGCGGGCAGCCAGGAAGGGCGGCAGGAGGAGACCACCAACTACGAGATCGGCCGCACCGTCCGCACCCTGATCCGCGAACAGCCGCAGATCCATCGGATCAGCCTGGCCGTGATGGTGGACGGCGTGGAGGCGCCCGGGCCGGACGGCAAGCCAGCATGGCAGCCGCGTCCGGCCGAGGAGTTGGCCCGCATCGCCACCCTGGTGCGCGGCGCCATCGGCTATGACGAGAAGCGCGGCGACCATGTGGACGTGGTCAGCATGCGCTTCGTGGCACCCGAGGAGCCGGCCGCGGCGGAAGCGGGCGGGCTGCTCGGCCTCAAGCTCGAGCGGCCCGACATCGTGCGGTTGGCGGAAACGGCGCTGCTGGGCTTGATCGCGCTGCTCGGGCTGCTGTTGGTGGTGCGTCCCATGGTGCTCCGGCTGGCAACGGGCGGCCCGGCGCTGGCGGGCGCGGACGCGGTCCTCGCCACCGCGGCAGCAGGGACGCCGGCCC
>CAXUIE010000477.1:0-1519 GCA_964250825.1 uncultured Acidisphaera sp.
CTTCAACACTCGACTTCTTGCTCCACGCCGCCACATGATCGTGCAGGATGTCGTACAACAGCTCGTCGCGGTTGCGGTAGTAATGCGAGCAGAAGGTCGGCGCCTTGCCGAGTGCCACGCCGATGTCGGCGAGGCTGGCGCCGTCGAGCCCGCGCGAGGCGAACATCTCGGCCGCGGTGCGCCTGATCCGCTCCCGGCGCGAAGCCGGGTCCTGCGGCGTGCGCTGGCGTGCCCTCCGCCCGGGCAGCTCCACGGCAAGCCCCTCGAACATCCTGGCGCGCAGCGAGTCCGCCTTGTCGAACTCCAACGCCGTTGAACCCGCCCCGCCTAGTGATTGTTAGTCAATATAACGTCACAGCCCCAATCCGGGCAACGTTCAAGCGCGGGCCGGCCCCGATCCGGGCGACAAGCAACCGTGGAACCGCCCGGATACGGGCAAACGCGAGCAGCGGCCGAAGCTGCCTTGTCATTGCGAGCGAAGCGAAGCAAGCCAGCACGCGGCGGACGTCTCGCAGACCGCCCCTGGATGCCTTCGCCACCGGCTCGCCATGACGGGTCATGGCCTCAGTCGGGCAGCACCTCCAGCGCGTCGCCAACCGCGAACCGGCCGCCTTCGATCACCTCGGCATGGATGCCGAGATCGATGTGGCCATACAGCCGGCGCAGCTCGCCCACCGGGTCGGCGTCGCGCGCGCCGGTTTCCGGGTTCACCTCGGTGGCCGGGCAGCGGGCGATGCGCTTGACCACCCGCAAGGTGGCGCCGCCCAACTGAAGCTGCTGGCCGACCCACTCGTTCTCCGCCCAAGGCGCCGCACCCGAGAACCACACGTTGGCGCGGAACCGCCGTCGGTGCCGTCGTTCGCCGACCCGCGCCTCGTAGTCGCGCAGGCTGGCGAGGTTGATGAGGCTGACCACGGGCGTGCGCTGGTCGCCGAACACGTGGCCCGGCACGTGATGAAACCGGGGCGTGCCGCGCGCCTCCGGCCCGAGATAGCCCGCGAGGAAAGCGCCGATCCGCTCGCGCCCCGCCGGCGTCAGCGCGTTGTCCGACACCGCCCGCCCGTCCGCCGCGCGGATGGTCAGCGTCCCCGAGCGCGGCTCCCAGTGCGAGCGCAGTAGCGCGATGCCGCCGTTCTTCTTGAGGCACATGAAGTGGTCCTTCATGACCCAGCGCGGAGCGGCGGGGTCGAACGGGGCGTCACCCTGCGCCAGCGCGAAGGCGCGGTCCCACGGGATGGCGCCGCCTTCCTCCACTTCGGTTAGCTCCAGCGCCTCGGCCGTGAGCCCCTTGACGGGGAAACGGTAGAGATATTCGACGCGCATGTCCCACTCCGCGGGGCATCCCCCTTGAGCCAGTCTCGTTGTTTTACCATCTCCCGGCGTGAAGGTCGCGCCCTCGTCGCCGCCACGGGGCGAGGGCCGGACCCGTCGCCTGATCGATAGGGCCGAAGGACACATGGACATCGAGAAACTCACCGAGCGGTCGCGGGGCGGGGGGCCGGGCGGGCGCACCAGAGCC
>CAXUIE010000477.1:1529-2419 GCA_964250825.1 uncultured Acidisphaera sp.
CTTATTGAGCAGCTGAAGACGGGGCCGCCGCCGGTATGGGGCGGCTCCGTCCTGGTCGCCTCAAACAGGGACAGGGCACATGGACATCGAGAAATTCACCGAACGGGCGCGGGGCTTCATCCAAGCCGCCCAGACGATCGCCATCCGCGACTTCCACCAAAGGCTGACACCCGAGCACCTGCTCAAGGCGCTGCTGGACGACGAGGAGGGTGCGGCCTCCGGCTTGATCCGCGCCGCCGGGGGCGACGCGCAGAAGGCGCGCGCGGCCGTGGAGGCGGATCTCGCCCGGATGCCGAAGGTGCAAGGCTCCGGCGCGGGCCAGCCGCAGGCAACGCCCGAGTTCGTGCGCGTGCTCGACGCGGCCCAGCAGGCGGCGCAGCGGGCGGGCGACGAATTCGTCGCGCAGGATCGGCTGCTGGTGGCGCTCGCCGCCTCCGACACGCCGGCGGCCCGCGCGCTCCGCCAAGCGGGGGCGACCGCGCAGGCGATCGAGAAGGCCGTGACCGACGTCCGGCGCGGCCGCAAGGTCACCAGCGCCAATGCCGAGGCGAGCTTCGACGCGCTGAAGAAATACGCCCGCGACGTCACCGCCGTGGCCCGCGATGGCAAGCTCGCCCCGGTGATCGGCCGCGACGAGGAGATCCGCCGCGCGATCCAGGTGCTGGCGCGGCGCACCAAGAACAACCCGGTGCTGATCGGCGAGCCCGGCGTCGGCAAGACGGCGATCGTCGAGGGCCTCGCCTTGCGCATCGTCAACGGCGACGTGCCGGAGGCGCTGAAAAGCAAGCGGCTGCTGGCGCTCGACCTGGGGGCCATGGTGGCCGGGGCGAAGTACCGCGGCGAGTTCGAGGAGCGGCTGAAGGCCGTGCTGAAGGAGATCGAGTCCGCCG
>CAXUIE010000478.1:0-2394 GCA_964250825.1 uncultured Acidisphaera sp.
CATCGGGGCGGATCATGTTGCGCCGGCGCAGTTCGGCGCGGTCGAACCCGCACTGCCGGGCGGCGTCGTCGATCAGCCGCTCCATCACGTTCACCATCTCGGCGAAGCCCGGGCCGCGCGTGACGCCGATCGGCGTCGTGTTGGTGAACACCGCCGTTGCGCGAAGCTCGATCGCGGGAATGGCGTACACCGTGCCCGGTAGGTGGCCGTACTGGAATGTCTGCACGGCGGCGGAGCTTCCCGCGACGTAGGCGCCGAGATTGGCGACACTCTCGATGCGGAGCGCGAGGAACCGACCTGCGGCGTCCAGCGCGAGGGCCGCCTCGGCTTGGTGATCGCGCGCTTGATGGTCGGCCAGGAAAACTTCACTGCGTGTCGCGATCCACTTCACCGGTCGGCCGACCCGGCGCGCAGCCCACGCCACGAGCGCGAATTCCGCATAGGTGAAGTTTTTGGCGCCGAAGCCGCCGCCGACATCGGGAGCGACGAAGCGCACGGAAGCGGGCGGCAAGCCGAGCGCGCGCGCCGTGTTGTCGCGGTTGGTGTGGATCGCCTGGCTGGAAACGTGCACCGTGTAGCGCTCGGTTGCCGGATCATAGGCGCCGACGACGCCGCGCGGCTCCATCGGGTTCGTGACGACGCGGTGATTGTCGAGGCGCACAGCGACGGTATGCGCGGCGGCGGCGAAGGCGGCCGCGACTGCGGCCTCATCGCCGGCGTGCCAATCAAGGCAGAGATTGCCGAGCGCGGCGGCGGCGATCCGCGGGGCGTCGGGCGCGCGCGCCGCGTTGGCCGTGATGACGGCCGGCAGCGGCGCATAGTCGATCGCGACACGTTCGGCCGCGTCCAGCGCCTCCGCTCGGCTTTCGGCCACAATGAGCGCGACCGGCTCGCCCACGTAGCGAACTTTCTCCTCCGCCAGCAGCGGCTCCGGCATGAAGGCGAACGGCTCGCCGGTTGCGGTGTTCGCCGTCACGTTCGGGACCAGCGGGAGCAGCCCGTCGGCGTGGGCATCCGGGGCGGTCAGCACCGCAAGCACGCCCGGGGCGGCCCTTGCCGCCGCGACATCGATGGCGCCGAGCCGGGCATGGGCGTGCGGGGAGCGCAGCACGACGGCATGGGCCACGCCGGGGAACGCGAGGTCGTCGAGATACGCGCCGCGCCCGGTGACGAAGCGATCGTCCTCGCGCCGCCTCGGCGCGTCGCCGATCACCGAGTTCATCGCCGATCGCCCCTCATCGCACCGTCGCCACCCTGAGCGCGTTCGTGGTTCCCGAAAGCCCGAACGGCACGCCGGCCGCGACCACGATTTTTTCGCCGTGCCCGACGAAGCCCTCGGCGCGCGCGACGCGCTCGGCGCGGCTGACGGCCTCCGTCATCGAATGCGCGTCGGGAACCACCAGGGCGTGCACCCCCCAGACCACCGCGAGGCGGCGCGCGATGGCAAGCGCCGGCGTGAGGCCGAGCACCGGCGCTTCCGGCCGCTCGCGGGACACGCCGAGCGCCGTGCCGCCGCCGGCGGTGAACGCCACGATCGCCTGTGCCCCGATGGTCGCACTCACCTGCCGCGCCGCCGCGGCGATGGCGCCCGCCGTGCTGTGCTCGGGGGCGGGCCGGCTCGCCTCGATGATCGCGCGCCAGCCCGGGTCCTGCTCCACCCGGGCCACGATGCGGTCCATGATGTTCACCGCCTCGTAGGGGAACTGCCCGGCGGCGGTCTCGGCCGACAGCATCACCGCGTCCGCCCCGTCGAACACGGCGGTCGCCACGTCGGACGCTTCGGCGCGCGTCGGGGCAGGGGAGGTGACCATGCTTTCCAGCATCTGCGTCGCCACCACCACCGGCTTGCCGAGCTGGCGGGCGGCGCGGACGATGCGCTTCTGCGCAAGCGGCACCTCCTCGGGCGGCAGCTCCACGCCCAGGTCGCCGCGCGCGACCATCACCGCGTCGGACAAGGCGAGGATCGCGTCGAGGTTTTCCAGCGCTTGCGGCTTCTCGAGTTTGGTCATGATCCAGGCGCGGTCGCCGACCAGGGCGCGAGCTTCCGCCACGTCCTCCGGGCGCTGCACAAAGGACAGCCCGATGTAATCGACGCCGTGGTCGAGCGCGAAGGCGAGGTCGGTGCGGTCCTTGACGGTCAGCGCGGGGATCGGCAGCGCTACGTCCGGCACGTTGACGCCCTTGCGGTCGGACAGCGCTCCGCCCACGACGACGTCGCATTCCAGTGCGTCCTCCCGCTTGCGCGCCACGCGCAGCCGCAGCTTGCCGTCGTCGAGCAGCAGGGAGGAGCCGATGGAGGCCGCGGAGATGATCTCCGGGTGCGGCAGGTTGACCCGCCGCGCGTCGCCCGGCGTCGGGTTGAGGTCGAGCCGGAACCCGCCCCCGGTCTGCAGA
>CAXUIE010000479.1:0-2388 GCA_964250825.1 uncultured Acidisphaera sp.
GCACCGGACCACGCCAACAAGCCGCCGCGCCAGCGGCGTCCGACCCGGCGGGCGGCGGCGCGAGCGACGCGATCGCGACCGGCCAGCCGGCTGCGGCGAGCATTCGCGCCGCCACGTAGCCGTCTCCCCCGTTGTTGCCGGGTCCGCACAGCACCACCGTCCGGCACGGGCGCAATCTCGCCCGGACCGCGCGCGCGACGGCCCGGCCGGCGTTCTCCATGAGAACCGGCGTGGAAAAGCCCGAGGCGGCCGCGAGCGCGTCCGCGCGCGCCATTTCCGCCGGTGTGAGCAGAGCGCTTGCGTCTCTTTCGATCGGAGATGAGGCCCGGCCTGGGTGCGTCCACATGCCGGCACTCTGCCATCGCGGCACCCAGGCCGCATCCGCTAGATTGAAGTTCACGCGAAGTCGTTGGCGGCGGCTGTGACGCAGCGCCCGGGCTTATTCGGCCACCGCCGGCAGGACGATCCGCTTCCGCCGTCCGCTCCTGAGCCGCTCCAGCGCCAGATACACAACCGGCGTCGTGTACAAGGTCAACACCTGCGACAGAACGAGGCCGCCGGCGATGGAAATGCCGAGCGGGCGGCGCAGCTCAGCCCCCGTGCCGAACGCGAAGGCGAGCGGCAGCGCCCCGAGCAGCGCGGCGAGCGTCGTCATCATGATGGGGCGGAACCGTTCCATGCAGGCGGCGTGGATCGCGTCGAACGGCGCAAGTCCGGCTTCGCGCTCCTGCTCCAGCGCGAAATCCACCAGCATGATGCCGTTCTTCTTGACGATCCCCATCAGCAGGATGATGCCGATGATCCCCATTATGGAAAGGTCCGTGCCCGTGACGAGCAGCGCCAGCAGCGCGCCCACGCCGGCCGACGGCAAGGTGCTCAGGATGGTGAGCGGGTGCAGCAGGCTCTCGTACAGCACGCCGAGAACGATGTAGATGGAGATCAGCGCCGCCGCGATCAGCATGGGCTGCGACGACAGCGATTGGGTCAGGAAACGGGCGTTGCCCGCGAACTCGACGCGCACGGTGTCCGGCATCATGAGGTCGCGCGCCGCCTGCTCGATCGCGTCCGTCGCCTGGCCGAGCGACATGCCGTTGGTCACGTTGAAGCTGATCGTCCCGGCGGGGAACTGCCCCTCGTGGTGCACCGCCAACGGGGCGGTGTCTCGGGTGAAGCGCGCGACGGCGGAAAGCGGCACCTGCCCTCCCCCGGTCCCCCCGACATAAATCCGGTCGAGCAATGACGGATCCGTTTGCAGCTTCGGATCGATTTCGAGCACGACCTTGTACTGGTTGCGCTGCGTGTAAATGGTCGAGATCTGACGCTGCGAGTAGGCGTTGTTCAGCGCATCATCGATCGCGGCGGTGGTCACCCCGAGGCGGGCCGCGGCGACGCGATCGATCGTGACATCCATCTGCGGTCCGGCGCGGTCCTGGTCGCTGCTGATATCGGCGACCCCCGGCGCTCCCCTAAGCTTCTCCGTGAGCCGCTCGGTCCAGAAGCGCATATCGTCGAGGTTCTGCGAGACGACCGAGAACTGGTATTGCGCCCCACCTGTCCGGCCACCGCCACGCAAGTCCTGCGCGGGATACAACGTCGTTTGCACGCCGCCCACGCGCGCCAACGGCGCCCTGAGACGCTCGATCACCGCTTCCGCGGAGGCATGCCGCTGCGCGAGGGGCTTGAGGCTGACATAAAGCGTGCCTCGGTTTAGCGAATTCCAACCGCTCGCGACGCCGATGGTGGAACCCACCGACTCCACCGCCGGGTCCGCCAGCAGCACGTCGACCGCCGCCCGCTGACGGTCCGTCATGGCGCGGAACGAAACATCGGGCGAGGCGATGGTTTGCCCGATCAGCAGCCCTGTATCCTGCTCCGGCAGAAAGCCTTTCGGCACCGCCCCGTAGAGCCGGACCGTGAGGACGACGGTCGCGATCATCACCAGGAGCATGAAGACGCGGTGGCGCAGCGCCCAGCCGAGCGTGCGGGCATAAAAGCGCTGGAGCATCACGAACGACCACTCGACCGACCGGTCGATCCGGCCCCACAAACCGCCGGAGCCCGGCGGAGCCACCTGGCGATGCGACATGAACCGGCCGCAGATCATCGGCGTCAAGGTGAGCGAGACGACGGCCGAGACGACGATCGCGATCGTCACGGTCATCGCGAACTCGTGGAACAACTTGCCCAGGATGCCGCCCATGAACAGGAGCGGCGTGAACACCGCCACCAGCGAGAGACTGATGGAGACCACCGTGAAGCCGATCTGGCGCGAACCAGCGAGCGCCGCCTGGATCGGGGACAGCCCGGTTTCTTGGTTCTTGTCTATGTTCTCGATCATCACGATGGCGTCGTCGACGACGAAGCCGACGGAGGTCGCGAGCGCCATCG
>CAXUIE010000480.1:0-2371 GCA_964250825.1 uncultured Acidisphaera sp.
GAGCGCGAGGCCGCGCGTGCCGGGCGGCGCGCCCTCCGGCCGGGCGAGCATCAGCGCGACATCGGCGTCGGCGTGCGAGCAGAACCATTTGTCGCCGTGCAGGCGCCATTCGCCGTCCACCTGCCTCGCGACCGTTTCGATCGCGCCGACATCGGAGCCGCCCGCCTTTTCCGTGATGAATTGCGTCCCCTTCCACAACGTCGCGAGGTTGGGCGACAGCATCCGGGGCAGCAGGACGGCTTGGAGCTCGGGAGAGGCGAAGCGGCGGATCAGGTGCGTCGAGGTGTCGGAAACGCTGATCGGGCACATCAGCCCGAACTCGCCCTGCACGAACAAGTACTGGAACGCGTATTTCGCGACGGGCGGCAACGGCGTGTCCTGGCCGAGCACGTCGGCGCGGTGGCTCATGGCGTGAAACTGGAAATCCCCGAAGGCGATCCGCTCCATCTCGCGGTACGCCGGGTGATACTCGATCCAGTCCTCGTCGCTGCCGAAGCGGTCGCGCGGATGCAGCACGGGGCCGTGGCGGTCGGCCACCCGGGCGAGTTCGTCAAGCAACCCACCCGACAGCACGCCCAGGCGGGCGAAATGCGGGGTCAGGGCCGCGTGGGTCGCGGCGGGCAGGTAAAGCGCGAGCAGTTCCCTGAGGCCGCGGTCGAGGGCATAGAAATCTTCGCCGCCGCAATCGGGCGCGATCCAATCGGAGCCGTGGCGGGCCGGGGCGTCGGCGTCGAGCGGCATGAGTTTCCTCCCGATTGCACCATGGCTTCCTTGCATCACCCCGCGAAGGGCAAGGGTTCCTCGCGGATTGGGCAATGTACCGCCGAGTCAGGCACGACGCGAGCCCGGTGGCGCGCGAACCCGACTCTCGCCTTCGGGGGGTGACGGGGAAAGCAGCCAGCATTCGATCACCGCAAAACAGCAACGGCCGGCGCACCCCGGGGCACGCCGGCCGTCCGTTCCGTCGAGCGTCGAAGGGTTACTCGGCGGCTTGGCTATAGCCCTGGCCTTGGCGGCGCTGCGCGACCTGCGCCTCGAGCGGGCGGAGCGTCTCGTCCGCCGTGCGCCGGATGGCCTGCACCAAGCTGGCCGTGCCCTGCATCAAGGTGTCGAGATACTCGCGAGCGAAGCGCTGCTGCAGCTCGATCACGGCCGTCGGGTTGCTCAGGCGGAAGAACTCCTGGGTGGCGCGGACATTCGTCTGCACCACGCCCTCGACCAGGCCGGCCACGCCGTGCTGCATGTCCCGCAGGCCACCTTCGGCGGCGTTGGGCAGCGCGAAGAATCGGTTGACCTCCTCGGACGTGCCGCGAGCGGCCTCCGTCATCTTGCGGCTCACCTCCTCGAAACGTTGCGCCGCCTCCTGGGCGATCTGGCGCTGCCCCTCGGCCACCGCCTGCGTGCTCCGTTGCAGGGTCACGCTGGCCGCCTCGCCCGCCCGACGCATCGCGTCCGCCCCGGCCTGAGTGCCTTGACGCGTCATGTCCGCCGTGGCCTCGGCGCCACGATGCACCGCCTCGCCGGCCGCCCGGCCGCCCTGCTGCAGAGCCTCAGCACTTCGACGAGCGACCTCGTCGGCCGCCTGCTTGATATCCTGCGACTTGATATCCTGCGACTTGTTAAATTCAGGCATATTGGCCTGTCCTTCCCATTGTTGGATGCCGCACCAGGTATGTTGCGGCGCACAACGAGGTATCGCACTCAACCTATATTCGTTGAAGCGATAAATGCTGTTGACCTGCCATGCGGTCTTTACAATACAAACCTGAGACCGTGGCCCGGTTTTGAGAACTCTGTTTGCCAACTAGGGTGAATTCGGGCGATAATTCACATTGCCAGTCGAAGTCAACTACCAAGAGAGAAATGGCGATCAATCTTCAGCCCAGCAAGCACGCATCGCCATACGAGTAAAAACGGTATCCGGCCCCGATGGCGTGCGCGTACGCCGCGCGCATCCGCTCCGTCCCGGCGAACGCGCAGACGAGCATGAACAAGGTCGAGCGCGGCAGGTGGAAGTTGGTGACCAGCAGATCCACCCCGCGGAATTGGTGGCCTGGCAAAATGAACAGGTCGGTTTCGCCCCGGTACGGGCGCATCCCGCCGTCCGGCCCTGCGGCGGTTTCCAGCAGGCGGAGGCTCGTGGTGCCGACCGCCACCACCCGCCCTCCAGCCGCGCGGGCGGCGTTGATGGCGGCGCTGGCTTCCTCGCTTACCTCCCCGCGCTCGGGGTGCATCCGGTGCGTCTCGACCGCTTCGGTGCGCACGGGCAGGAACGTGCCCGCGCCGACATGCAGGGTGACCGTCGCCCGCGCCACGCCGCGCGCCGCCAAGGCGTCCAGCAGGCCGGGCGTGAAGTGCAGCCCGGCCGTCG
>CAXUIE010000481.1:0-2353 GCA_964250825.1 uncultured Acidisphaera sp.
TCTTCCTGCAGCGGCAGGATCTGCAGTGCCGCGTCCTGCAAGGTGAACCACTCGCTCCTTGCGGTAACGCGCTCGCCGCCAAGAAGTCGGCGGATGATGCCGATGGCTTCATCTTGCCGGTCGCGCAGGACCATCGGATCGATCCCGAGCGTATGTGCATCCGACGCCAGCGCACCCGGGCCCGAACCGAATATCGCCCGACCGCCGGTCATATGATCGAGCTGCACCATGCGCTGTGCGACGTTGAACGGGTGGTGATAAGGCAGGGAGATCACGCCGGTGGCGAGCTTGATGCGCCCGGTCCGCTCGCCGGCGGCGGCAAGGAACATTTCGGGCGAGGCGATCATCTCCCAGCCGCTGGAGTGGTGCTCACCACACCAAAACTCGTCATAACCGAGCCGGTCCAGACGTTCCACGAGGTCGAGGTCACGGCGAAATTGCAACATCGGGTGTTCGCCTATGGGATGATGTGGGGCAAGGAAGGCCCCGAAATTCAAGCGTGGCATAGAGCAGGCTCCTCGATGATGAACGATGTCTGATTAAGCCAGCCGGCATGGTCCTGCCGACTTCCGTGCCGTCCTTCAACTCGCGGCACCGATGCCGAGTTTCCTTCCAGGCTGTCCCCAGGGCAACAAGCCGCCCAAGCGGGACCGGCTCATGAATGATTTGAACCGGGTGCATTGCATTCGCCGGACGCGCCGCTAGCCTGATGGCAAACGATGGATCGGCGGCCCATGCGCGTTGGCATCGAAGTCGGTGGCACCTTCACCGATCTGGTCGCGGTCGACGGCGAGCGGATCGAGATCGTCAAGGTGCCGAGCACCCCGGCAAGCCCTGACATCGGGGCGTTCGCAGCGATCGGTGCGGCCGCCATCGCGCCCGCGCGCGTCACCGACCTGGTGCACGGCTCCACTGTCGCCACCAATGCGATCCTGGAGCGCAAGGGTGCGCGGATCGCCTTCGTCACGACGCGCGGCTTCCGCGACATTCTATTCCTGCAACGCCACGATCGGCGCAACATCTACGACATTCGCTACGCCAAGCCGCTTGCCCCGGTGCGCCGGCGCGACTGCTTCGAGGTGACGGAGCGACTGGACGCGACGGGCGATATCGTCGTGCCGCTCGACGAAGACGATGTCCGGCGAAACCTGGTGCCCGCGCTCGCCGAAGGCGGCTACGACGCGGTCGCGATCTGCCTGCTCTCGGCCTATGCCGCGCCGGTGCACGAACTGCGGATCACCACACTCCTGCGCACGGCCTTGCCTAATCTGCGCGTCGCCTGCTCTCACCGCGTGGCGCGAGAGTTCCGCGAGTTCGAGCGCGCCTCCACCACCGTGCTGTCGGCCTATGTGCAGCCGGTGATCGACCGCTATCTCGACCGGTTCGAGGCGACGCTGGAGGAAGCGGCGTTTCGCGGCCGGTTCAGCGTGATGCAATCCAACGGCGGGCGGCTGCCGGCGGCGTCCATGCGGGTGAACGCGATCACCGCGCTGTTCAGCGGGCCGGCTGCTGGCGTGGTTGGCGCCATCCGCCAGGCCGGCCGATCCGGCCGGCGCCACCTCATCACGTTCGACATGGGCGGCACCATCACCGATGTCAGTTTGGTGCAGAACGGCGTGGCGGGCATTGCGTCGGAGACCGAGATCGACGGGTTGCCGATCCGCACGCCGGTGCTCGACATCGTCTCGGTCGGCGCCGGCGGCGGCAGCCTGGTGTGGATCGACGACGGCGGGATGCTGCGCGTCGGACCGCACAGCGCCGGCGCAGACCCCGGCCCCGCCTGCTACGGCCGGGGCGGGACGTCGCCCACGGTGACCGATGCCCACGTGGTGCGGGGCACGATCAGGCCGGAGGCGTTCCTGGGCGGCTCGATGCGGCTCGACGTCGATCGCGCGCATCGCGCGTTCGAGGAACTGGCAGCACCGCTCGGCACCGACGTCGCGGGCGCCGCGGCCGCCGCGATCCGCCTCGCCGTCGCCAACATCGTGCGCGCAATCCAGCTGGTCTCGACCGAGCGGGGGCGCGATCCCCGCGATTACGTCCTGGTGCCGTTCGGCGGCGCCGGTCCGCTGCTCGCCGCCGAGATCGCCGCCGAATTGGGCGTGCGCGAAATCCTTGTTCCGTGCAATCCGGGGGTCATCTCCGCGCTGGGCCTGATCGCGGCCGACTACGTGAAGATCGCCGGTATCACACATCGCACGGCGCTCGACGATGACGCGCCGCGCGTGCTGCGGGACGCCTTCGCGCGGTTTCGCGGCGAGGCGGAAGCCGAGTTCCGCATGCTGGGTCTGCACGGCGCGCTTGCCTTCTCCGTGACGGCCGATATGCGCTTCCTGGGTCAGGCGTTCGAGGT
>CAXUIE010000482.1:0-1212 GCA_964250825.1 uncultured Acidisphaera sp.
GGTGAAGCGTCGCAACTCCACCTTAGCCAGCCGATCCGATGGCCACCTCACTCCCTGGAATTTCCACCACCAGCGCGGACGCTAACAGATCGTCTCGCCACAACTGAGGTTATCCATGTCCCCCGCGCGTCCGTCACCGAAGCGGGGCAGCCTCGCGCGATCGCTTCGCGTCAGGGATCAAGCCCGCCAGGGCGAAACGGCACCAGCCGGTTCGAGCGCAGCCGAAGAGCCCGGCCGGAAGGGCGACGCCTAGCCTTGAAGCGGAAAGTGAGGGCGGTTCAAGTTCGTCCGCTTGCGGTCACGGGTGGATCGAAGCAGACACCTGGAACCCGTGTCCGAGGGAGCACCTGATGCCGAACGAGCAAGTCAACATCCGAACGCGCGATGGGGATTGCCCTACTCACGTCATAAGCCCGTCCGGCGGCGGTCGGTGGCCTGTGGTGATCTTCTACATGGACGGCGGCGGTATCCGGCCGGCGATGCTCGACATGGCCCAGCAGCTAGCGGAGGCGGGCTACGTCGTGTTGCTGCCGGATCTGTTCTACCGCTACGGACCCTACGGCCCGTTCGTGCCCAGGGAAGTGTTCGCGGGCGACTTTCGCTCGATCCTCGGTCCGTTGATGGCCACGACGGGCAGCGACAAGGCCGCTGAAGATACGGAGGCCTTGCTCGCCTATCTCGCCACGCGCGACGATGTGGACGACCGGAAGGTCGGCGCGGTCGGCTTCTGCATGGGGGGCGGCATGGCGCTGGCCGCGGCGGGCACGTACCCCGATCGCTTTGCGGCAGTCGCCAGCTTCCATGGCGGCAATCTCGCGACCGACGCGCCGACAAGCCCGCATCTGTTCGCGCCAAAGCTGAAGGCAGAGGTCTATGTCGCCGCCGCCGAGAATGACGGCAGCTACCCGCCTGACATGGCCGAGCGGCTGGAGACGTCGCTAACGCAAGCCAATGTCCGCTACACCGCGGAGACCTATCCCGCCGCGCATGGCTGGATGATGCCCGACTTTCCTGTTTACGATCCTGTCGCCGCCGAACGCGGTTGGGTCGAGATGCTCGCACTTTTCGGTCGGAGCCTGCCCGCGGCAAGCAACCGCCAGCAGCTGATTGAGCGCCAAGCTTGAGGAACGCCTGCACTTCTTCTTCGGCTCTGCACGCGCGAGCGCCCCCCCCCGGGGGTGCCCGGCCGGGCGGAGCGGTGCCGCGGAGGGG
>CAXUIE010000482.1:1222-2334 GCA_964250825.1 uncultured Acidisphaera sp.
CTCATCCGCCGCCCCCGGCCCCCCGCCCCGCCGGGGGGGGCCCGGGGGGGGGCGTCGAGGTCCGGCTCAGTCGCCGTTGCGCTTGCCAGGGCGCGACCAGATGAGCGAGTGGGTGTCGCCGTCCTCGTCGGCGAACAGGTTGGCGTAGATTGGAGCGGTGAAGCTCGGGTCGTCGAGCTTGAGGGCGAGATAGTCGCGGCCCTCGTTGGAGCGCTTGGCCCAGGCGGCGCCGATCTCGATCTTGTTGCCGACGAAGACGCGGTGGCTCGGGGCGTTGTCGGTGGAGCGGCTCTCCTCGCGGACGATGCGGACGTTCTTGGTCTGCATCTGGAGGGTGGTGATCTCGCCGGTGAAGCCGTTGCCCGAAGCCTTGAAGCTGCCGATGGTCGCCATGGTAAAGTTCCTTTCAGTATCTCGAGCCCCGCGCCCATCGCGGTCTCGATGGCGGTCCAGAGGCCGGAGGCGACCGACGCCGCACCCGCTTGCGGGCCGCAGCGCAGCGGAGGACGGCGGCGGGCGGCTATTTTGCTTCGCGATGCAAAGAGCGCTCGCGCTCGGCGGAAAATAGTCGCCCGACGTCGTTGCGGCTTAGGCGGTCGAGGCGTTCAGCCGGTCTTCGGCCAGACCAGGCCATCACAGAGGCGGCGTGGGTCGCGTGCTCGGGCGCTGGCCAGGAACGAGAGGCGTGGCGGCCCCTCACAGCTTCCGCAAGCGGGCGACGCCTTCGGGCGTACGACCGGCGGCTCTAGCGCGCACAACGGCGCATGTTCGCGGGTCGCCTCAACGCAGCCCATCACCCGAGACCCCGACTGTTGGCAAGGTCAGAGTCAGCGTTGTCGGGCGGGCATCAACGGACGCTGCCCCCGTCGCGCCCGTACATGACCGGAGATTTGCCGTTCCGCCTCCGGCCTTCGACGCGCATGAGGAAGCTGCAGATCCCGCGCTCGCCGCCCGCCGCCCTGCATTGGGACGGACCCATTCCACCCCTCGGTTCCGGGCCATACGGGCGGGCGCTCGTGTTCGCGCCGCCGACTTCTGACAAGCGGAGGCAAGCAGGCGCGGTCACTCGCATCGGTCTTGGGGCGAGATGTCGTCCCCGGCCCGCACCGACG
>CAXUIE010000483.1:0-1949 GCA_964250825.1 uncultured Acidisphaera sp.
GTCCATGTAGAGGCCGACGATATCGGTCAGCTTGGCCGCGAAGTCCGGGTCGTGCGAGCGCTTGAAACTGCGGACGCGATGCGGCGGCAGCTTGTGCGCGTCCCAGATGCGCTGCACCGAGGTCAGCGAGATGCCGACGGCGCGGGCCATCGCCCGGCCGGTCCAGTGCGTGGCCTCATGCGGCGGATCAGCGCAGGTCAGTGCCACGACGCGCGCCACCGTCGCGGCCGAGATCGGCGGCTGCCAGGCTTGCGCGTCTTGTCCCGCAGCAGCCCGTCCGTACCCTCCTCGGCGAAGCGTTGCTGCCAGCGCCAGACCATCGGACGGCTGACCCCCAAGGCGCGTCGCCACCGACTGCACCGGGACGCTCCGCTGCCGCAAGCACGACCCGCGCGCGCTCGACATGCTTTTGCGGCCGATTGCGGCCGGCGACGATCGCCTCAAGCATCTACCTATCCGACGAACTCAGGATCACGCATACCGTTTGTGCCATGCCGACGGAACCGCATGGTCAGAGACCGTTGTGCATCGCCTGAACGGATCAGAGCACTAGGCTCCTGGCCGGAACAGGGAGGGAGAGGGCGTGAACGGCAACGCGGCCGCGTTTTTCGTCGATCGGCACGTCCAAGAGGGGCGCGGATCGCGCGTCGCGTTCTGCGATCCGTGGCGCTCCCTATCCTACGCGGATCTGCGAACCCGAGCGCGAGCGTTCGGCGCCGGGTTGCGGCGGGCGGGCGTCGGGCGCGAGCGGCGGATCGCACTCCTGCTTCTCGACACGATCGATTTCCCCGTCGCGTTCTGGGGCGCGCTCGCCGTCGGGGTCGTTCCGGTGCCGGTCAACACGCTGCTGCCTCCGAGCCTCGTCGCCTACATCCTGGCCGACAGCCGGGCCGAGGCGCTCGTCGTTTCGGCCCCGCTTCTCCCCGCGTTGCTGCCGCTGCTTTCCACCTTGCCCGATCTGCTGCTGGTGCTGGTCTCGAGCCCGGACGGGGTGCCCGCCGCGTTGCCCGATCCCGCGCACCGCGCGTTCGAGGCGTTCGGCGCGGACGGGGGCGAGGCCGAGCCGGTGGACGCCTCGCCCGACGAGGTGGCGTTCTGGCTCTACTCCTCAGGCTCGACCGGCGCGCCCAAGGGCGTGAAGCACGTGCACGGCAGCTTGCGCGCCACGGCCGAAACGTATGGCGCGCAGGTGCTCGGCACCGAACCGGACGACGTCGTGTTCTCGGCGGCCAAGCTGTTCTTCGCCTACGGGCTCGGCAACGCCATGACGTTCCCGATGGCGGTCGGCGCGCGGTCGGTGCTGCTGCCGGATCGCCCGACGCCCGCCGCGGTGCTCGGCGTCATGGAGCGGTTCCACCCGACGATCTTCGGCGGCGTCCCGACCTTGTACGCGGCGCTGCTGGCCGATCCGGCGCTCGGGACAGGGGCTGGGTCGGACCGGCTGCGTCGCTGCGTCTCGGCCGGGGAAGCGTTGCCGCCCGCGGTGGGAGAGCGCTGGTCGGCGACGGTCGGCGTCGACATTCTCGACGGCATCGGCAGCACCGAGCTGCTGCATATCTTCGTCAGCAACCAGCCGGGCCGGGTGCGTTACGGCACCTCGGGCTGGCCGGTGCCGGGATACGCCGTCCGCATCGCCGATGAAGCCGGGCGGGACGTCGCCGACGGCGAGGAGGGCGAGCTCCTCGTGAGCGGCCCGAGCTCGGCCGAGGGATATTGGAACCAGCGCGACAAAAGCCGGCGCACGTTCGCCGGCGAATGGACGCGCACGGGCGACACCTACGTCCGCGAGCCCGATGGCGCCTATCGCTGCTGCGGCCGCGCCGACGACATGTTCAAGGTGAGCGGGATCTGGGTCTCGCCTTACGAGGTCGAAGCCGCACTTCTGGCCCACCCGGCGGTGGCCGAGGCGGCCGTGGTCGCGCATCCCGACGACGACGGCCTGCTCAAGC
>CAXUIE010000483.1:1959-2326 GCA_964250825.1 uncultured Acidisphaera sp.
CTTTCGTGGTGCTCCGCGATGGCGGCGGGCCGGTCGCGCCCGCGACCCTGCGCCCATTGCTGCGGGAACATGTGAAGGCGCAGGTCGGTCCGTGGAAATACCCGCGTTGGATCGAGATGGTGGACGCCTTGCCCAAGACGGCGACGGGCAAGATCCAGCGCTACAAGCTGCGCGAAGCCTGACGCTCACCCAAGCAGGGCGAGCGCCTCGGACCACGCCTCCTCCACGATCGCACCGGCCGGCTTGGCTTTCGCCAACGCCGCGCCTTGCCCGGCCCAGGTCTGCATCCGATCCACGTCTCCTGCTTGTTGTCCGGCCGCGCGCATCGCCGCCGGGTCGTGCTCGAAGCCGCGCGGCGGATTGTGGT
>CAXUIE010000484.1:0-2324 GCA_964250825.1 uncultured Acidisphaera sp.
AGCGCGGCGGCCGGGCGCGCCCCCGCCGCAGCACCCCGCATGGAAAGCCCGCCAACCGCCAACGACGACGTGGCGGCCGAGGGACCGAGGATCGCCCCGGCGCGAAGCGGCACGGGCGGCGGCATCACCGGCGCCATTCTCGATTTCGTTTATCCGCCCAAGCGCGGCTGAGGCGCGTGGCTGGCGTCTAGGTGGAAGGCGGCAGCCGCGTTCCACGCCGGCGGGGCGCCCGCGGCAGGGCCGACCCGCAAGGCGGGATGCGCGTTCAATTCGGCGCGTTCGAGCTGACCAAGCGGGGAGCCGAGCGCTACGATTTCCGTGACGTGTATCACACGCTGGTGGCGCTCAGCTGGCCGCAGTTTCTTCTGGTGCTGCTGGGGCTCGTGTTGTCGATCAACGTGGCGTTCGCGTCCCTCTATGTCCTGGTGCCAGGGTGCGTCGCGAACGCCCGCCCCGGCTCGTTCGTCGACGCGTTCTTCTTCAGCATCGAGACGCTGGCGACCGTCGGTTACGGGGTGATGGCGCCGGCGACGCTCTACGGGCACGTCGTCTCGGCAACCGAGATCATCTCCGGCATGGGATTCACGGCGATCGTCACGGGAATGACCTTCGTGCGGTTCTCTCGCCCGCGGGCCAAGATCATCTACGCGACGCATCCCGTGGTGACGACGTTCAACGGCCAGCCGACGCTCATGGTCCGCATCGGCAACGGTCGCCTCAGCCTTCTCACCGATGCGCGGGTCAACCTCCACGTGTTGATGAAGGAGATGACCGACGAGGGGTCGTTGTTCCGGCGCAGCCACGAACTGCATCTCTCGCGCGACCACCTGCCGATGTTCGCGCTGACCTGGACGTTGATGCACCCGATCGATGACGACAGCCCGCTGGCCGGGTACGACGCGGCGCGTTTGGTCGAGGGCGACGTGCGCATGTTCCTCACCCTCCAAGCGCGCGACCACGTCATGGCGGTGGAAGTGTTCGACATGCAGGACTATGGCGCCTCCGCGGTGCTGTTCGGGATGCGCTACGTGGACGCGGTGACGATCGATGCGGCGGGCAACACGATCGCCGACCTCACGCGCATCAGCCTGGTCGAGCCCGACGGCCATGCGGCCGCGAGCGGAATGGGGCAGTCCAGCCTGGCCTTGTGAGCATCGGGATCACCAGCGCGGTGCGATGCTCCGTTGCTGCTCTGGGCGCTACACGTTCATTGCGCGAAACGTTCGAAATCGGCATGGTCGGGCTTTCCGGGACCCGCCATGCCGCGTTTGACCACCGCTTTCCTGTTTCTCGCCGTGCTCGCGCCGCCGTTGATCGCCGCGCGCCCTTTGCTCGCCGAGGAGGGACGATCTCGCCCGAACACGATCGCGTTGGTGCTTCCGGCCGTTGTCAGCATTTCCACCGTTGAATTCATCGATGACCAGCCGGGCAAGGTGCCGCCGCGCCGCATCGACGGCTACGGGTCCGGGTTCGTCGTGGATGCTTCAGGAATCATCGTCACGAACCGGCATGTCATCGAGGGGATGACCGAGATCCACGCGACCTTCGACGACGGGACGGACCTGCTGGCCAAGCCGCTTTACGTGGGCACCCAGATCGACCTCGCGCTCCTCAAGGTCGATGCTGGCCGGCAGCTTCCGTCCCTGGCGCTCGCCAACAGCGACGATGTGCAGGTCGGCGATGCGGTGGTCGCGGTTGGCAATCCCTTGATGCTGGGCTTTTCCGCCAGCGCCGGGATCGTGAGCGGACTCAACCGCAGCATAACGTCGGGCGCGTTCGACAATTTCATCCAAACCGACGCCGCCATCAATCACGGCAACTCCGGCGGTCCCCTGGTGAACCGCGCGGGCCAGGTGATCGGGGTGAACACCGCGATCTACTCGCCGACCGCGACCAGCGGCTCGGAAGGTTTGGGCTTCGCCGAGCCATCGAACGACATCGCCTTCATCCTCGACCAGTTCCACCGATACGGGACGGTCCGCGCAGGCTGGATCGGCATCGATTCCCAAGTGGTGACGCCCGAGATCGCGCAGGCGGTCGGAATGCCGCAAGCCGCGGGCGTGATCGTCGCCGGCCTGGCTCCGAGCGGTCCGGCGGCTCAAGCGGGGCTGCGCCAGGGCGAGGTCGTCCTCAAGTTCGGCGATCGCGTCACGGACGACGCGCGGGCGCTTTCCCGCATGGCTGCGGAAACCCTGCCGGGCACCACGGTCCCGCTCACGATCTGGCGCGACGGCCGCCAACTGGCGCTGCCTGTCGAGCTGGCGGAGTGGCAGGACCATTCCAAGCAGGTTCAGGGCGGCCAGCGGGTCGTTCCGCCGCGCGTC
>CAXUIE010000485.1:0-2322 GCA_964250825.1 uncultured Acidisphaera sp.
ATGTCGGCCTGTTCAGCCCGGGGGCCGCGATCTCCGCCATCCACGCCCCCCGCGCGGCAGCCGCGGGCTGCATCGTGATCGACAACACGAGCCAGTTCCGCATGGAGCCGGACGTTCCGCTCGTGGTGCCCGAGGTCAACCCGGAGGCGATCAGCCGCTTCGCCAAGCGCCGCATCATAGCCAACCCGAACTGCAGCACCATCCAGATGGTGGTCGCGCTGAAGCCGCTGCACGACCGCTTCACGGTCCGCCGGGTCGTCGTGGCGACCTACCAATCGGTTTCGGGCGCCGGCAAGGAAGGGATGGACGAGCTGTTCACCCAAACCAAGGCGAGCTTCGTCAACGATCCCGTCAAGCCCGAGCAGTTCACCAAGGAGATCGCGTTCAACTGCATTCCCCACATCGACAAGTTCCTCGACGACGGGTCGACCAAGGAGGAATGGAAGATGGCGGTCGAGACCCGCAAGATCCTCGACCCCGACATCAAGGTGTCGGCGACCTGCGTGCGGGTGCCGGTGTTCATCGGCCACGCCGAGGCGGTCAACGTCGAGTTCGAGCAGCCGGTGAGCGTGGCCGACGCGCGCGCCGCGTTGCGGGATGCGCCGGGCATCACCGTGATGGATGGGCGCGAGGACGGCGGCTACATCACCCCGGCCGAGTGCGCCGGCGAGGACGCCGTCTTCGTCAGCCGCATCCGCAAGGACCCGACGGTGGAGCACGGCTTGTCGTTCTGGTGCGTTTCCGACAACCTGCGCAAGGGTGCCGCGCTGAACGCCGTGCAGATCGCCGAAACCTTGATCGCACTCGGCCTGCTCGGACGAAAGGCCGCGTAAAAGACCGGCTACGCCGCCTTCGCCGGCTGCTCGTCCGGCAGGCGCGAGGCTTCCAGGCACGCGTTCACCGCGCCTCGCAGGGTAGTTGCGTAGTAGTCGGCGCCGATGGCGACGCGCAGGCGGTCGTCGTGCAGCACGGCCTCCTCAGCCGGCCACAGCCCGACCAGGATCGGCGCCCCCGGCACGTGGTGGCGGATGCGGCGGAGCAGATACCGAAGGTGGGACGGCGTTCCGGTGATCTCGACATAGGACACGCACACCATCGCGACATCGCTCACGTCGAGCGCGTCGATGCTCGACCGTGACACCGCGCCGTGGGATACGACGCGCGCGCGCAGATTATGCTTGCCGAGCAACTGCGCGAGCATCGCCGCCGCGGCTTCGTCGAGCGGCCCGCGGCCCGCTATGCACAGCACCGGGGCCGGCCCGCGCCAAGCCGGCGGCAGGTCGTCGGGCGTCGGCGGCCCGCCCGATGGGGCCGGCTCGCTCGGCAACAGGCGCTCGGCGGGGGGCGGGGCGACGGGTCCGTCGTCGGCCTCCTCCGGGGATGGATCGACGTCCGGATAAACATCAAGGTCGTCGATCATGCCCGTGATGGCTTCCTTGATGCGCTCCAGCTGCTCGGGAGCGAGGACGCCTCGGTTCACGTCGTGCGCCGCCAGTTGCAGGCCCTTCACGGCGACTTCGTCGTAGTACGAGGACAACGAGCGTTCCTTGAGAAGCAGCTCGGCCGAATCGATCGCCTCGTCGGGGTCGCCGGCGAGCATTCGCTGATAGAAGCTCTCGACCGGCGTCAGCGCCGGGCGGTCGCCGAACAGCACGTCGAGGAACTCGAGCCGGTCCACGTGCCGGCCGAGCACCACGAGGCACAAGGTGAGCGGGGTCGATAGGATGAGGCCGATCGGGCCCCACAGCCACGTCCAGAAGATCGCCGAGACCACGACGGAGAACGACGAAAGCCCGGTGCTGTGACCGTACAGTATCGGCTCGACCACCTGGCCGACGATCGGCTCGACGACCGCGAACAGCCCAACGGTCCAGAACACCGTCGACCAGCCGGGGTCCACCGCCGCGGCTAGTGCCACCGGGAACAACGCCGACAACCAGGATCCGATATACGGGAGGAACCGCATCAGGGCGGCGACGACCCCCCAGAGTGCCGGGCTCGGGATGCCGATGATGAAGAGACCGACGCCGATGACGACGCCGAAGCTCGCGTTGATGGCGAGCTGGGCCAGGAAGTATTTCGACAAGCGCCGCGCCGCGTCGTCCATCGCGATCGTGGTGCGATGGAGGTCGCCCGAGCCGAACAGACGGATCATCCGGTCCCGCAAATCCTCCTGCTGGAGCAGAATGAAGATCGAGACGATGAACACGATCCCGACTGTCGCCAGCGGGCTCAGGACGGGCGCTAGATAGCGCTGCGCCAGTTCAAGCTGCGACGGACCAGGCTGGTGAATCTCGACGGGCACGGGTGTCGCGACGCGGC
>CAXUIE010000486.1:0-2312 GCA_964250825.1 uncultured Acidisphaera sp.
GCTCCTCGAAATCGCCGCGATAGCGGGTGCCGGCGAGCAGCGCGCCCATGTCGAGCGCGTAGATCGTCGATTTCGCGAGCACCTCCGGGACGTCGCCCTCCACGATGCGCTTGGCGAGCCCTTCCGCGATCGCCGTCTTGCCGACCCCCGGATCGCCCACGTAAAGCGGGTTGTTCTTGGTGCGCCGGCAAAGGATCTGGATGGTGCGCTCGATCTCGTTCTCGCGCCCGATGAGCGGGTCGATCTTGCCCGCCATCGCCTTCTTGTTGAGATTGACGCAGTAATTGGAGAGCGCGTCCTGGTTGCGGCGGTTTGGCTTCTCGTCGCGTTCCTGCTCATGGTTGCCGTCCGAACCGCCGCTCGGGCCCGAACCGGTCACCGGGCGCTGGGCGGAGCGGCCGGGCGCCTTGGCGATCCCGTGGCTGATGAAATTTACCGCGTCGAGCCGCGTCATATCCTGGAGCTGGAGAAAGTAGACAGCGTGGCTTTCGCGCTCGCTGAACAAGGCGACCAGCACGTTGGCGCCCGTCACCTCGTCCCGCCCGGAGGATTGCACGTGGATCGCCGCCCGCTGCACCACCCTTTGGAAACCCGCCGTGGGCTTCGGGTCTCCCGGGCGATCGGTGGTGAGCCCGGAAAGGTCCTTGTCGAGGAACTCGGACAGGTCGCCGCGCAGCTTGTCGAGGTCGACGCCGCACGCCCGCAGCACCGTCGCGGCATCGCTGTCCTCGGCCAAGCCGAGAAGCAGGTGCTCGAGGGTCGCGTATTCGTGGCGGCGGTCGCTGGCCAGGGACAGGGCGCGATGCAGCGTTTGCTCGAGATTACGGGACAGCATGGTATCGACGCTCCTGCGCGCTGAAGTCCGGCCTGCTCGCCTCGATGCCGCCCGACCGACATAGTTCGGCCTGGCACGCTCGCGAGGTCATTCCTTTTCGATCGTGCATTGCAGAGGGTGCTGGTTCTGCCGGGCCAAGTCCATGACCTGGGTCACCTTGGTTTCCGCAACCTCGTACGTGTAGACGCCGCAAACTCCGACGCCGCGGCGATGAACGTGCAGCATGATACGCGTCGCCTCCTCGCGGGTCTTCTGGAAGAAACGCTCCAGAACGTGGACCACGAACTCCATCGGCGTGTAATCGTCGTTCAGCATCAACACCTTGTACATGGCGGGCTTGCGGGTCTTCGGGCGCGTCTTGACCACGACGCCCGTGTTCGGACCCTCTCCGTTGCCGCGCTTGTCGTTGTCGCTCATCGTTCGTCACCCCCGGCTTGCCAGGGACCCGCTCCGCCTGTCGCCCGATGAGCAAACCATATCGGAACCTGCTGCCGCGTTAAAAGGCCTCCGGCGGACAGGCAACACCGAACCGACATGATGGAGCAAGACTCCCCGGACGAAAGGAGGGCCCGGACAGCCGCCCGGGCCCTCCACGCGGGGCCGCCTCTCGGGGAGGGACGATGGCAGCCCCGAACGGTGATCGCGGCGACATGAACGCCGCCCGCGACCAGAGGTCATGCGGCGCGCGCGTACTTCTCGACCGCGAGCGACATCCGCGCGGTGAGCGGTGCCCAGGCCTGCTCGGCAAGCTTCATGGACGCGTCCGTCAGCCGGCCCGACTCGGCCATCGTCTGCTCGATGGCGGAGCGCGCCAGGTTGCTTTGCAGCTCCATCGCGTCCCGGAGCGACTTCACGCCCGTCAGCGCGCGGAACGTCGAGAAAGTCTGCTCCAGCGACGCCTGCGCCGTCGCGGCGACCTGCTTGGAGATGTCCTGCATGCCCGAGGCCCAGATCTGGCCCGACTTGACGAGCGCTTCCAGGTTTCCCTGGCTGAAGGCCACGAAATCCTCGGCCGTCCGCATCGCCTTCTGCATTCCTTCCTTCACCTCGGCCTGCGAGGCTTGCATCCCCTCGCTCGTCCGTGCGGCCGTCTGCTCGAAGGCTCGCGTCGTGGCCGCGACGGTCGCCTCGTTGGCAGCCGCCACGGCTTCGGCGACCCTGTTTTTCCCCGTCGTACTGATGGTTACGCTCATCGAGTTTGCTTCCTCTCACCGCCGGCTTGCCCAGCATCGCGTCGCTGCCATGGAAGCCCGGCGCGGATTCGCCTTGCCATGTTGCACCGCAGCACGCATGGGGCAGGTAGGGTGCGTTGCGAACGGGTGCAAGGAGAAAATTGTGCGCTGCAAAACTAGGCTCCTCGTTGCATGGCGCGCTGCGTTCCACGGCCGAAGAACAGCCGTTAACCTCTTCAATATGCTGGCCAGTTAGCCTACTTTGCGCTGGACAGGGTTGATCGCGGCTGCCTACAGTCCAGCCC
>CAXUIE010000487.1:0-1547 GCA_964250825.1 uncultured Acidisphaera sp.
CCACCTATCTGTCGCTTGCGGGCCGCTACTCGGTCCTGATGCCAAACACGGCGCGAGGCGGCGGCATTTCGCGCAAGATCACTGATCCCGAGGATCGCAAGCGGCTCAAGGCCATCGCCCAGGACCTCGAGGTGCCGGAGGGAATGGGCATCATCCTGCGCACCGCAGGGGCGGCCCGCGGCAAGGTCGAGGTCAACCGCGACTTCGAGTACCTGTTGCGGATGTGGGAAAGCGTTCGCGAGCTGACCCTGAAATCCACCGCCCCCTCGTTGGTCTACGAGGAAGGATCGCTCATCAAGCGCTCGATTCGCGACCTTTACACGCGCGATGTGGAGGAGGTCCTCGTCGCAGGAGAGGACGGCTATCGCGAAGCCAAGGACTTCATGCGCATGCTCATGCCGAGCGCCGCCAAGAACGTTCAGCTTTATCGCGATTCGCAGCCCATCTTCGCCAAGACCGGGGCGGAAGCTCAGCTCGACGCGATGTTCTCCAATCACGTGACATTGAAGTCGGGCGGCTACCTCGTCATCAACCAGACCGAAGCGCTGGTCGCGATCGACGTCAACTCGGGGCGTTCCACCCGCGAGCACAATATCGAGGACACGGCTCTGCGCACGAACCTCGAAGCCGCGGACGAGATCGCGCGGCAGCTGAGACTGCGCGACCTCGCCGGGCTGATCGTGGTCGACTTCATCGACATGGAGGAAGGCCGCAACAACCGGGCGGTCGAGCGCCGCATCAAGGAGGCGCTGAAGAACGATCGGGCGCGCATCCAGATCGGCCGCATCTCGCACTTCGGCCTGCTCGAGATGTCGAGGCAAAGAATTCGGACCGGCGTCCTCGAAGGCTCGACGGTGATCTGCCCGCATTGCGCCGGCGCCGGGACGGTCCGCTCGACGGCCTCGATCGCGCTCCACGTGCTCCGCCTGCTCGAAGACGCGCTGATCAAGGATGCGTCGCACAACCTGATCGTCCGTACCCGGACCGAGGTGGCGCTCTACATCCTCAACCAGAAACGGTCGACGCTGAACGATCTCGAAGCCCGCTTTGCCGTGTCGCTTTCGATCGCGGCCGATCCAACCCTGACCGGAATGATCTATCACGCGCTCGAACGGGGCGAGCCCGCAACGCCGGTGCAGCCCGTGCTGCCGCGAAGCGATCTGGTCCGGGTCGACAGCGTTGGGCCGCTTTACGACGATCTCGCCGGTGACCTGGTCGCGGACGAGGGGGCGGACGGGGCGGAGAACGGCGAAGAAGCGGAGACCGAGGGCGAAGCCGGATCGGAAGCGCGCGAATTCGCGCCCGGCGACCCAAACGGGGAAGGCCGACGGCGCAAACGGCGGCGGCGGCGGCGCGGGCGTGACCGGGAATTTCAAGAGGACCTTTCGGGCGATGCTTCCCAGCCTTCGGACGAAGGTTTGGCCACCATGGCACGGGTTGAAGGTGACTTCGCCACGGCGAAGGAGCGTTCCGGCGAAGCCGAGATCGAGCCCGAAGCGATCGTCGGGAACGACGGCGCTGCGGCCGGCACTGCCGCGGAGCCCGGG
>CAXUIE010000487.1:1557-2302 GCA_964250825.1 uncultured Acidisphaera sp.
CCTCCGTGCCGGAAGGCGCTGAGGCGGAGGCCGGGGCGGCCTCCGGGCCGGACGGCGACAAGGCCGACGCTGCCGGACCGGCTCCGAAGCGGCGGCGCGCCTCGCGGCCTCGTCCCCCCGTCCTGGCTCCGCCCGAGGCAGGATCCACAGCGGGTGCTGCTGAGTTCGCAGCCGATCGCGCCTCCGCCGTCGTGGCAGCCGAACAGGACACCCCTGTGAAGCGGGTCGGGGGGGTCGGAGCGGCCGCCGGAACCGAGGCCGATACCCTCGCGCAATCGCAGGGTTCTTCGGTCCGGAATGTGGACGGTTCTGCTCCGGCCGAACCCCTGCCGGCTTCCCAAGTTCCGCCCCCGGCGGAGGCGGACCCGGATCGTCCGAAACGGTCCGGCTGGTGGCAGCGCGCGAAAGCCACTTTCGGCAGTTGATCCTCCATTGCGGCCGAAGCGATGGGACGGCGGATTCGGCTCCCGCCCTCCCTTGCAGGCCGGCTTATCGGGCTGATGACCCGACGGTGCGCTGCTGGGCGGACCGTCACACCGAGACCTTGGTGGACCTAGTCTCAATTTCAGCCTCCGGCACCTCCACAGCGGCACAGCCTTGGAAACGCTGCAAGGCCGCCCCATTGAGCCGAGCCGAGTGAAACAGCGCACGGCCGGATTGGGCCGGGGGGTTATCATATGCCGAAATCAAGTTCTGCCAGGTCATTGCGCGCCCTTGCCTTCGCGGCCGGCTTCGCTCTGCTGCT
>CAXUIE010000488.1:0-614 GCA_964250825.1 uncultured Acidisphaera sp.
AAGACGCCGTTCCCCGGCGGCGGCGACCTTCCCAAGCAATACTACGATGCGATGGACCCGTTCGTGACGTTGGCCGTGGCGGGAGCGGTCACCACCAGGCTCAAGCTCGGCACCGGCGTGCTGCTGGTGCAGCAGCGCGACACGATCCAGACCGCCAAGCTGGTGGCGTCGATCGATCAGGTGAGCGGGGGCCGCTTCCTGTTCGGGATCGGCGGCGGCTGGAACCAGGACGAGATGGAGAATCACGGCACGGTGTTCGCCAGCCGCTTCAAGCGGATGCGCGAAAGCATCGAGGCCATGAAGGAGATCTGGACCAAGTCGAAGGCCGAGTACCACGGCGAGTTCGTCAACTTCGACCCGATCTTCGCCTGGCCGAAGCCGGTGCAGAAGCCGCACCCGCCGATCCACGTCGGCGGCGCGTTTCCGCAGGGTGCGAGGCGCGCGATCCGCTACGGCGACGGCTGGATTCCGGTGGCCGGCCGCGGCGATCTCAGCGACGTGCTGCCCGAGTTTCGCAAGATGGCCGAGGAAGCCCGCCGCGACCCGGCTTCCATCGCGATCGCCCTGTTCGGCCGCGGGGGCGCGGGCGGCCAGCCCACGCCCGGCGCCGCCCG
>CAXUIE010000488.1:624-2297 GCA_964250825.1 uncultured Acidisphaera sp.
CCGCGGCGCCGCGGCCGACAAGCTCAAGCGCTTCGCCGACATGGGTGTCGCCCGCGTGGTGGCGATGCTGCCGCCGGAAAGCCCGGACAAGGCGAAGGAAGCCATCGACACCTGGACGAACGTGATGCGGCAGGTGCACACCTGACTGTATCGTATGCGGACGATTCCGGGTGCGAAGCCGCGCTTAATCTGGAAAACGCCGCCATCTCAGGATCGGGCAGCAGAAACTGCAACTGGCTGCCGTAAGCCGCGCCCTCTGGCACCAGGCGAAGCCCCGTGGCAGAAGCGGCCGAGAGTTAAGCTTGAACTTCTGTGCGATGGTCCGAGCGGAGGGCGCGAGGAGTGCGGGGCGGGTTGGGTTGGCCGCATAGCCGCCGCGGAGTCCGAAAGCCGCTCGACACGCCGGCTCGCGACGGTGAGTTGCGTGGACGGAACCGAGCATGAGCCCGCGGACGGGCTCGCTGTGGGTGAAAAGCGGACGCACAACGCAATGGGCGCGGATGGGCTGGTTTGCGCAAATCTGATCGCTTGCTGGAGAGCCTGCACGCTGCAATGCACGCCGCGTCGGATTTGCCGCTCCGTCAGGAGCGCGAAGAAGCGCTCGATCTGGTTCATCCAGGACGCGCTGGTCGGTGTGAAATGAAGCTGCCAATGCGGGCGCTCGAGCAGCCATGCCTGACCGCCGGCGCCTTGTGGGTGGCGTAGTTGTCGAGGACCAAAGGCACGTCCAGGTTTGGCGGCACGTGCCTCCCCCTTAAACGCGGCGGACCACGTAGCTCGCTTCCAGCGCCCGCATGATAAGGGCTGCGTGCGCCGGGTCGCGCGCCTCGACCATGACTTCGAGCTCGGCGGCCTGCACGCTCGAGGAAGCGAACAAGCGCTGGTGCGACACTTCGATGATGTTGCCGCCGGAGCCGCCGATCTTGCCCGAGATGTCGGCGAGCACGCCGGGGCGGTCCGGGATCTGCAGATGCAGCCGAAGCAGGCGCCCGTCGCGCAGCAGGTTGCGCAGCAGGACGTTGGAGAGAATGCGGGCATCGATGTTGCCGCCGGTGATCGGGATGCCGACGCGCTTGCCGCGGAGGCGATCGGGGTCGGCGAGCAGTGCCGCGAGCCCGGCGGCGCCGGCGCCCTCGGCGGCGATCTTCGCCCCTTCGATCAGCAGCCCGACAGCCTGCTCGATCGCGGCTTCCGGCATGGTGAGAACGCCGGCGGCTCGCTCGCGGATAATCGCGAACGGGCGTTCGCCGACGTCGCGCACCGCGATTCCCTCGGCGATAGTGGCGCCCCCGACGGAAACGGGGAGGCCCGCGAGCCGCTGCGCCATCGCCGCATACGTATCGACTTCCGCGCCAAACACGGCGATGCCGGGCCGCAGACCGGTCGCCGCGACGGCGCAGCCGGCGAGCAGCCCGCCGCCGCCGACCGGAATGACGAGCGCGTCGAGTTCCGGCTCGTCCTCCAGCATCTCCAGCGCCACCGTTCCCTGGCCGGCGATGACCGCCTCGTCGTCATAGGGATGGATGAACGCGAGCCCGCGGGCGGCGGCAAGCGCGCGCGCGTGCGCGGCGGCCTCAGCGAGCGTGTCGCCGTGCAGCACGATCTCGGCACCCCAGGCAACGGTCCGGGTGATCTTGGTGGCCGGGGTGAATTGCGGCATGACTATTGTTGCC
>CAXUIE010000489.1:0-1520 GCA_964250825.1 uncultured Acidisphaera sp.
TGTTGGCAACCGCAGGTTGTCAACAGTTTTTTCGCGCTCGTGCGCGTGTGTGCGGGCGCGCGCGAGGCCGTCGGGATCGCCGGCGGCGTGATCGGCCTCGTACTCGACCGGGGAGCGCATTCCCAGCGTCGAGTGAAGCCTGGTCGGGTTATAGAACCCCTCGATGTACTCGAAGATCGCCGAGCGCAGCTCAGCCCTGGTGGCCCAGTTGCCCTGCGGCGCGTCGTGCAGGAGTCTCTCCTTGGTCAGGGTCGCAAAGAACGTCTCGGCGACCGCGTTGTCGTAACAGGTCCCGACCGCGCCCATCGACTGGGCGATGCCCGCGTCGTGGCAGGTCTGGCCGAACGTCAGGCCGATGAACTGCCCGCCGTGGTCGGAGTGGTGGATCGTCCCAGCGTCGGGCTTGCGTGCCTTCACGGCCATCGTGAGCGCGTCGATGACGAGCTCTTGGCGCATGTGGACGGCCATGCTCCAGCCGACGATTCGTCGGCTGAAGAGATCCTGGACCGCGGCGAGGTACAGCCAGCCCTCGCCGGTGCGGATCTGCTTGATGTCGGCTGCCCACACGAGGTTCGGCGCCTCGGGCCGGAAGTTCCGGCCGACGAGATCAGCGAACGGCTCCACGCCCGGCACGCGGATGGTGCAGCCCTTCCGTCGGCGGCGGTGAGCGCCTTGGAGGCCTTCCAGGCGCATCAGCCGCTCCACCCGCTTCTCGCCGACGCGGATGCCCTCACGGCGCAGCATCGCATGCACCCTGGGGCTGCCGTACCGGCCGCCCGAGGCAGCGTGGATCCGGCGGATCTGCTCGATCAGCCACGCGTCAGCGAGCTCACGGTCAGCCGGTGGGCGCGTGCACCACGCCCAGTAGCCGGACTCAGAGACGCCGAGCAGATCGCACATCAGGGAGACCGGGTGGGTGCAGTGGGCTCTCTCCGCCGAGATGTGCCGGTAGACGCTCACCGGGTCTCGGTCTCCCTCGCGAAGAGAGCCGTGGCGCGCTTGAGGATGTCGCGCTCCTGCTCAAGGCGCTTGACCTGCTTGCGCAGGTGGCGCAGCTCCTCGCGCTCGGCAGACGTCAGCCCGTCGTCGCGCTCCTGGCGATCGAGCTGGTCCTGGCGCACCCAGTTACGCAACGACTGCCCCGACATCCCCAACGACTCGGCGACGTCCGGGATCGAACGTCCCTGACGAACCAGCTCGACCGCCTCACGCCGGAACTGCTCCGGATACGGCGGCTTCGATTTCGGCATTCCAGTCCATCCTTCCAGCGACGCTTGCGTCGCAAGTGCTCAGGACTCCGCAAAATCGGGGGAATTCCACTTCCCGGACTGGGTCTGCGTCTACGTCACGCCACGGCATCTCTGGCGCGACGACACCTTGCTGTGCACGCACAATGCCTCCGGGTGCGGCGGCGGCCAGGTTGCCGCCGGCGCGGAGGTGTTCGCCGCGATGTTCGCCGATCATGTCGACGCGCCTCGGGGCCGGTTTGCGCGGCGCAATCAACCCGCCTCCTGCCCGAC
>CAXUIE010000489.1:1530-2284 GCA_964250825.1 uncultured Acidisphaera sp.
CGTCGCAAGTGCTCAGGACTCCGCAAAATCGGGGGAATTCCAGCCAGCGTCTGGCACTCAACTTTCACACCGGACTTGTCGATTCGGCTAACGTAGGCGCCATTGCTCCCCGCCGTCCGGCCATCCGGCCGCACTGGCGGGGCTCTTTTTCGTGGCTACTGCTCCGGTAAGCGTCGCGGTCTTCTACGACTGGCAGAACGTCTACAAGACGGCGCGAGAGGCGTTCGGCTGGACGAACATGCCGAATGAGTACGGCAACTTCAGTCCGTTTCAGCTCGCTCGCGTACTTGCCGCCGGAAACGACCGCGGCGGCAGCGGGTGCCTCGTCCGGGTCGAGATCCATCGCGGACTGCCCTCACAGAAGCACGATAAGCCCGGCTACGCCGCGAATCGGCGGCAGTCAGCCGCCTGGATGCAGGAGGCTCCCCAGGTGGTGATCCCCCGGCTACGGCCGCTGCGGTACCCGCCGGACTACCCCGCTACTCCGGCGGCCGAGAAGGGCGTCGACGTGAACCTCGCGCTGGGCGCGATCGAGAGCGTGCTCATGAAGGTTTGCGACGTCGCCGTGATCTTCTCCCACGACACGGATCTGCTGCCTGTACCGGAAACCATCGCGCGGTTGGCGGGGCTCGGCGCCGTCGAAACCGCATCGTGGGTAAGCACCACGTTCAACAGGCGACTCCGGCCCAAGCCCGCAGTTCACCACCACGAGGTGTCCGCTGCCGTATTCCAGAAGGTCGAAACGCGCGTGAAC
>CAXUIE010000490.1:0-2264 GCA_964250825.1 uncultured Acidisphaera sp.
CCACGCGCCACGCCGGAGGCGAGCCGGGCGTAGAGCAGCAGCTCGCGCCAGCGGGCGAGGTAGGACACGGCGAAACGGCGGTTGACCAGCTTGCGCAACGGCAAAGCCTCGGCCTCGTACCAGGACAGGATGCCACTGAACAAGTCCAGCAGCGGCATCTCCGCCTTCGTCGCCCGCCAGCGCAGCCGCTTGCTGATCCCGGCGTGGCCGAACATTTTCAGCAGCAAGGAGGTGCGGAACACCTCGGTCGGGATGATCACGCGCATCATCATCGGATCGGCGGCGGCCGGATCGACCACGGAAACGGTGCGGGCGTGCAGATCGACCAGAAAACCCTGCCGACGCTCGCCGGCGCGCACGTCGAACAGCACCGGGTGGCCGCGGAACCGCGCGCGGAGGAAGAACGGCACGGACTTGACGATCTGCATGAGGTATTTCTGCGCCACGTCGTCGCGGATGCGCGCCCGCGCTTCGCGCTCGTAGGTCCGCTCCAGGGAGTCGCGCTTGGCGTCGGCGTAGGCGACGAGCTGGCGCTCGCGGTCGGTCTGCCAGGCGGAGGGCGTGATCTGGAAGCCCGTCGCGCTGTCCCAGGAGTCGCCGGAGGCCATCACCTTGAGCTCGGTCGGGAACGGGTGCTCGCGCTTGTAGGCCTCGAAGGCGCGGGCCACGACGTCCGGCGGCGTGATCTTGTTGTTGTACTCCCAGGTGTCCTTGTGCAGGTGGCAGTGGTTGGACGCGAACGGCACCGCGTAGCGCGGCCGCACGCGATACATGAAGGCGCAGAACGCGCGGCTGTAGCCGTCCACGTCGTCCACCTCGTCCTGCGGCGCGTCCAAGTAGTGGAACGTGCTGCGCGGGTTGGCCGAGCTGTGGCTGCGCAGCGCGAAGTCGATGCGCGGATGGTGGCGCAGGATCTGGCCGAGCGGGCCGCCCATGAACTTGGCGTCGTTGGCGTCGAGGATGGTGGTGTCCTCCGCCTCGATCACCACCGCGCTGTCGGTGAACGGGGAGAAATGGTACGAGCTCAAGGCGAAGCCGTCCGTCAGCTCATGACGCCGGCCGTGCCGCAGCTCGACGATGTTGGTGAAGCCGATCTGCGCGAGATCATCGCGGATGCGGGTGTAGCGGTCGAACGGGACCAGGATGGGCGTATCGCGACTGAACAGTTTCAGCGACGCGCCGTGGAAATGGTCCCAATGGATGTGGGTGAGATAGATCCAGTCCGGCTTCAAGGAGGCGATCAGTTCGGGGGCGACCGGGGGATAGTTCCACCACGACCGCCAATAGGCGCTGCCGACCAGCCAGGGGTCGCAGACAAGCTGCTTGCCCCGGCTTTCCACCAGAAGTCCGGCATGGGAGAGGATGGTCATCTTCATAATGGAGCTCGCCGAGCTATCTGGGGCAACATCGCGGTGCTCCCGATTGCAGGAGACATGCCACCTTACCTCGACGGGCGTTGTCAAAGAGTTAAAGGATCTGCCGCGCACTAATCGTAAGAAAATCCGACAGTAGGTGCCGGAACGCCGACGGCGCAGGCGTTCCGGCACCAAGTCAGGGTCTCGTTGCTAAGTTAGGTTACCGACGTTAACGAAGTCCACAGTCGGCAGGGTTCCGGAATACCAAGCGCCTGTCGTATGGCCACGAAGGTAGTTACCGACGAATTGAATCTGACTGTTCGTCCCTGCAAAGATGACGGATGTGCTCGGAGCGTCATTCCCCGAGCCGCCGTCGGTTTTCGTATGAAGTGTGTGACATCCGGTCACGATGACCTGAACCGAGCTGTTGAAAGCGGTCGTGCTGTCAGCCGCTCCAGTCGGGTCGGCACCGTAATCGATGACGTTTTTTTCGCCAGTCAAGCCCGTCATACGTGAAAATTCCTTGTCACAATGAGAGATGCGTCCCGCTTAACCGGGGCGGGGAACGCTGTGATGCAGAGAAAACCAAGCTCGTTATGATGAATATGAAACTACTGCGCCTTCAAATAGCGTGTGAACCGGGATCGATTATGACGAATCACGATTTTCCGGCTCAACACGCTTTTGGAGTTGCCTTGATTGAATGAGGCCAAGTGATCGGGCGGGGGACTTGCTACAGCGACGCCACCATGAATATCGCGAACCCGACGACGCCCGTGAACAGGCTCACCCGGTCCTTCAGCGCGAACACCACCGGATCGTCGTGCATCTGGCCCCGGCTCGACAGCATCAATACGCGGCTGATCCAGAACAGCAGCACAGGGCACAGCAGCCACAACGCCTTGGGCG
>CAXUIE010000491.1:0-884 GCA_964250825.1 uncultured Acidisphaera sp.
ATGATCGCCTCGTTGGACGGAAGCCTGCACCCTAGCCGCTGCACCACGAGCCCGGATGGCAGCCGGGCCGAATGGTCGGAGATCTACGAGGAGGTTCATCGGGCTTTCAAAGGCGATGCCTGGCTCGTCGGACGCGTCACCATGGCCGAGATGAGCAAGGCCAGTCCGCACGCGCCGACGCGATGCAGCCCAGTCGAGCGACCGTGCCATTTTGCAGCTCGCAGCGACAGCCGCTATGCCGTCGCCCTCGATCCTTCGGGCAAGCTTCACTTCGCCAGCGCAGAGATCAACGGCGACCATGTCGTGGTGCTGCTCGGCCGGGATGTGCCCGACAGCCATCTCGCCGAATTGGCGGCCGATGGGATCTCCTACGTCGTCGGCGAGGCGGCCAATGTAGACCTTTCCGCCATGCTGGATGTGCTGGGCCGCAAGTCCGACATCCGCTGTTTGCTGCTTGAGGGGGGCGCGACAACCAACGGCGCCTTCTTCGCCGCAGGCCTGGTCGATGAACTCAGCCTTCTCTTGGCGCCTGCCATCGAAGGCCGGGTCGGAGTTCAGAGCTTCGTGGGGTTTGGTGAACACGGGCTTGCCGGCAAGGTGCAGTTCTCGCTGAGGAGCTGCGAGAAGCTCGCTCGTGGACTTGTTCATCTGCGCTATGCCGTCACGCCTTGCTGACCAACCTGCCAATGTTGCCGCCGCCGGTTCGGGCGCCACGTAGAACGAGCCATCAAACCGAGTTGGAGCACGCCTGCGGGTTCTGATTCTGGGCGGGGCGTCATCGGCGTCTTCATTGCAAGGACTGGTTTGTGGCGCTGGTGAAGGTCGCACGTGCTGGCGGACCTGACGGTCTACTCCAGTACGACGGCCATAGTTGAGGAGAGGAG
>CAXUIE010000491.1:894-2263 GCA_964250825.1 uncultured Acidisphaera sp.
ACGTTAGACGGAAAGCGCATCGTGGTTCTGGGCGGTAGCTCGGGCATCGGCCTGGCAATCGCGCAGTCGGCTGCACGGGAGGGTGCGGCCGTGGTGATCGCCTCCAGCCAGCAGGCGAAGGTGGATGCGGCACTTGGCAAAGTACCCGGCGCCCAGGGGCATGCGGTGGACGTGAGCGAGGCCGCCTCCATCCAGGCGCTGTTTGGCCGAATTGGCGCATTCGATCATCTGGCCTACACGGCGGGCGAGACGCTGGCCTTGGGCAGCCTGGCCGATACCGACCCGGCGTCGGCGCAGCGTTTCTTCGCCGTGCGGTATTGGGGGGCGTTCTTCGCCGCCAAGTACGGCGCCCCGAGCGTCCGGCCGGGCGGCTCCATTGTGTTCACCTCCGGCACCGCCGGGCGGCGGCCACGCTCAGGCTGGGCGCTCGGGGCCAGCATCTGCATGGCCATGGAGGGGTTGACCCGCGCGCTGGCTGTGGAGCTGGCACCCACACGGGTCAACCTCGTGGTGCCGGGCTTCGTGAAGACGCCGCTCTGGGCCGGCATGGCGGAGGCCGACCGGGAGGCGATGTATCAGCGGGCGGCCCATTCACTCCCCGTCGGCCATGTGGGGGAGCCAGAGGAGATCGCCGAAGCCTATCTGTATTTCATGCGCCAGAGCTACAGTACCGGGCAGTCGGTGGTGGTGGATGGCGGCGGCGTGCTCGTGTGAGGGGGGGAACGGGCATCCAACCGAAAGTAGTGCAAGGGTCGCTTGAGCGCGCATGCCCCGATCGGCGACCTAAACGGTGCCGGGCATTCCATGTCTCAGACTCGCAACCCCGAAGCGAGCATCTGCGTAGGTCCGAAGGCGCTATCCGCCCCGTGGCAGACCTCGAACGTAGCACCAGAGCGGCGGATCTCCTGCCGCCCGGTCCGCGTCCGCTTACCCGTACGCGTGCCCCGAACCGGATTGTCCGCTTCCGTGAAGAGTTTCGGACGCCGATAGGCGTTCGAAAGTCTCCGAGGGACGAACCCGCGGGCCGCTGGTGCTCGGTATGGGGTTTTAGGGTTTGGGCAACGTTGGAGGCGGCACGATCGAGGGTCGAATCGGGTCCCCGGACCGGGCGTGTGGGCGTGATCCGACGTCGCTGAAGGGCTGAATGGCAAAGTCTCGGTGGGCGAATGGCCCACTGCCGATGCGGACCGGTGCACACGGCGCATGGGGCATCGATGACCGCAGCAGGGCTGCGATTTCGGGGTCGTCCATGCCGTGCCGGGTCACGGCGAACTCCGTCCGGGTGAGCACGTGGGCCGCGGCGGCGCACGTGGCTGGGCATAGCGCTCGAAGGTCTCGAGGATGAGCATGCGGCCGCCACAGCAGGGAC
>CAXUIE010000492.1:0-2233 GCA_964250825.1 uncultured Acidisphaera sp.
TGCCACCAGAAGTTCGGCTACGGCACGGTCACTGCGGCGGACGACGACCGGTTGGACATCGCCTTCGACAAGGCCGGCGACAAGCGCGTGCTCGACCGCTACGTGGAGCCGGCGTGAGCCGACGCCGCGCCGGGCCGTTGGAGGCGGTGTGGGTCGAGGTGCCGGAAGCGGCGCTGGAGCCCTACGAGGCGGCGCTCGGCACCGTGTGCGACACGGTCGGCTTCTTCCTCGATGAGGCAAGCGGGCGCTGGCGGGTGGAAGGGGTGAAGCCGCTCGGCGCGGCCGAGGGAGAGCTGGCCGGCGCGCTGGCGCTGGCGGCCGCCGCGAGCGGGGTCGCCGCCCCGGTGCGTCATCAGGAGATCGCCGCCACGGATTGGCTCGCCCGCACGTGCGCCGCGTTCCCGCCCCAGCTCATCGGCAAGCGGTTCGCCGTGCGGGGCACCCATGTCGATGAGAAAGCCTTCCCGGGGCGCATCACGCTCACCCTCGACGCCGGACTGGCGTTCGGATCGGGCGAGCACCATTCCACGCGCGGGTGCATCCGCGCGCTGGAGCGGGTTTGGCATGGGCGGCCACGCCGGATCCTTGATCTCGGAACCGGCTCCGGCATCCTGGCGATTGCCGCGGCCCGGTTGCTGCGCCGGCCGGTCCTGGCGACGGACATGGATCCCTGGTCGGTCCGGGTCGCCCGGGAGAATGCCGACGCGAACGGGGTCGGACGGCTCGTGCGGGTGCGCCAGGCTGACGGTTGGACGGACCTGCGCAAAGCCGCGCCGTTCGATCTCGTGTTCGCCAACATCCTGGCCCGCCCGCTTTGCGCCATGGCACAGGATCTCGCCCGCCATCTGGCACCCGGAGGATACGCCGTGCTTTCCGGCTTGCTGCGAACGCAGGCGCGCATGGTTCTGGCCGCGCATCGCCGTTGCGGGCTCGTGCTATGGGATCAGGTCGGCGAGGGCGCGTGGACGACCTTGCTCCTCCGCGCCCCCAACCGATGACCGTCAGCCTCGCTGGTCGTATTCGGCGGCGAAGCTCGGATCGAAAACGCGGGGAATGTCACAGCGGTTAAGGCCGATATCGGCCAGCTCGTGCTCACTGAACGCGTTCAACTCGTTCATCGTGGCACGCCGGCACCTAACCCCGCGCAACCTGGCCAAAGCTCGGACGATCGGTCCGCGGCGTCCGGGTGCCACGTCGGTCACGCTCACCGTGTGGGGCACAACGCCCGCGAGTTGGTGCTTGGGAAATGTGGTAGACATGGGCTGGATCCCCCATCGAAATGTACCCGGGTCCGGCGCCGACGTCGGATTGACGGGGGCGTTCCCAGGATGCTGCGCTGCAACATAATCCTGGGTGGCCTCGATTTAACCAGCAGCCAGCCCTGACCAGAGATGCGAGGAATGCATGGTAATCTTCTCGCGACGCGCGAACTCCGTGGTGCAGCCAGCATGAATGACGCCCCGGCCGCTCGGCTTGCCGCTGTCCGGGCAGAGCTCGCCCGGCAGGATTTGGACGGTTTCATCGTGCCGCGCGCCGATGAGCACCTCGGCGAGTATGTGCCGCCGGGCGCCGAGCGTCTTGCCTGGCTGACCGGGTTCAGCGGCAGTGCTGGACTCGCGGCGATCCTCCCGGACGCGGCGGCGGTGTTCACCGACGGCCGCTATGTGCTCCAGCTCGAGGCCGAGACCGACGGCGCCGTCTGGCAGCGCAAGCACGTCACTGAGGAACCGCCGCCGACCTGGCTCGCGGCCCATGCCGAACCCGCTGCCCGCATCGGCTACGATCCCATGCTGCTGAGCGAGGAGGCTTTGTCGCGCTACGCGGAGGCGGGCCTCGCGATGGCGTCGGCGTCCCGCAACCCGGTGGATGCCGTCTGGCCGGACCGGCCTCCGCCGCCGATGGCCCCGGCGACCCCCCATGTGCTCCGCTACGCGGGCCGCAGCAGCAGCGAGAAGCGCGAAGAGATCGCCGACGCGCTGCGCAAGGCCAAGCAGGATGCGGCGGTCGTCACCGACCCGGCGTCGGTCGCCTGGCTGTTCAACATTCGCGGGGCGGACGTGCCGTTCACCCCTTTTGCGCTCGGCTTCGCCATCGCGCACGCGGACGGCCGGGCCGAGTTGTTCATGGCGGAAGCCAAGCTTTCGGACGAGACGCGGGCCTGGCTCGGCAACCAGGTCGCCGTCGGGCCTCGCCCTGCGCGCGGCGCGGCGCGGGCCCGGGGCGGGGGCCAGCG
>CAXUIE010000493.1:0-2211 GCA_964250825.1 uncultured Acidisphaera sp.
GGCCCCCGGGGGGCCGCCCCCCGGGGGGGGCGCCCCCCCCGCGGGCCGGCGTTGCCGGAGGACGTCGAGGCGGCCCTGGTGCGGCCGCTGTATACCCGGGTGTCATCGCTCCTCATCGGGCACGCGACCGGTCTCGGCGTCTGCCTCGCGGTGACGATGCGGGTGCGGGCGTTCTGGCCCGCTGGCTTCATGGCGGCCCTGATCGTGCTGTTGGCGGCGCGAGTTTGGGTGATCGTTCGCGTCCATCGCCTCTCCCTGGCGTCGCCGTCCGCCGTGTTGCGCTGGCGCCTCCCCTATCAGGCCGTCGGCATCGCTTGGGCGGTGGTGAGCTCGGCTTTCTGTGGCCTGTGCGTGGCGGCGAGCGGCGATGAGATCATCCGCTTCCTGGCGATCGCCCTGGTGCTCGGCAACGCGAGCGGGGTCGCGTCGCGCAACGCGGGGACGCCCCGTTTCGCCATCGTCCTGTTGTTCGCATGGTTGGTTCCCCAGATGGCCTTGGCGCCCTTGCTGGGCTCTTGGTACCGGATCTTCTCCCTGCTGCTGGCCTTTTACTTGGCAAGCCTTTGCTCCATCGTGCGGCGGCATCACGCCGAAAGGTTGTCGCTGATCGGCGCCGAACGGCACGCGGCGGCGCTGGTGGCGCGCTTCGACGCCGCCCTCAGCAACATGAAACAAGGGTTGTTGCTGTTCGACGCCAGCGGGCTGCTGCAAATCGTGAACAAACGTTTCCGCGACTTGTTTGAGTTTCCGGAGGAGATGCTGCGGCCCGGCATGACGATGTTGGATTTCGCGGTGGCGTGCGCCGCCCGCGGGGTGCCGCGGGACTTGCTCCCGGCATCGTCCGTGTCAGGTGAACAGGGGAGGGCTGGCGCGGTGCTCGATCTCGCCGATGGGCGGGCGTTCGCGCGGTCGCAGGTGTTCCCGCCGGACGGCGGCCGAGTGATCACTTTCGAGGACATCACGGAAAGTAGGCGCGCGCAGCTGGCGCTGGCCGAGCGGGAAGCGGAACTCCGCACCATCTTCGAGAATGCCGCGGCCGGCGTCACCGAGATCGACTGTCGATCGGGCCGGCTCGTTCGGGCGAACCGCGTGTTCTGCGAGATGGTAGGCTGGAGCGAAGCGGACCTGCTCGGCCCGCTAGCGCGCGCCAGGCTGACCCATCCCGACGACCAGGCCGCCGCGAACGAACTATGGTCTGCCATTTGCAACAGCGGCAACTCGCACCAAGCGGAGAAGCGCTACCTTCGCTCGGACGGCGCTGTCGTGTGGGGGCGCATTGCGGCCTCGGTGTCCGCCTTCGACGAGGAGGGCCGTCCCTTGCGCGTGGTCGCCATCGTGACGGACATCACCGCGCAAAAGAACGCCGAAGCCGCGTTGCGAGCCAACGAGGAATTATTGCGGATGTCACTCGACATCGGCCGCATCGGCAGCTTCCGATTGGAGCACGGGGCCGGGCTGATCCATTGCGGGCCGGAAACCCGGCAGATGCATGGTTTCCCCCCTAGCAATGAACCTGTTTCGATCGCCGCCTGGTTCGGGATTTGGCTGGCCGAGGATCGGGACAGGGTGGCCGCGGACCTGGCTGCGGCGTACGCGGAGCGGCGCTCGCAGCTCAGCCTTCAATACCGCTTCCATCATCCCGACCTCGGCGTCAGGCACATCGAAACGCGCGCCCGGATCGATTACGACGAGGCGGGCCAGCCGATCGGCTCGGTCGGCGTCGCGATCGACGTGACGGAGCGCCGGGAAGCCGAGGCTCGCATCGCGCACCTCGCCCACCACGATCCGCTTACTGACCTGCCAACCCGCGCCTTGTGCCGCGCGCGCCTTGCGGCGGCGCTGGCGCGGGCGAGGCGGGGCGAAGGCTTCGCCGTCTGCTGCCTCGACCTCGACCATTTCAAGGACGTCAACGACACGCTCGGCCACCCGGTCGGCGACGCCCTGCTGCAGTCAGCGACCGAGCGGCTCAAGGCGGCGCTGCGCCCGACCGACACCGTGGCCCGCCTCGGCGGTGACGAGTTCGCCATCATCCAATCGAGCTTGGAGCAGCCAGCCGGGGCGCCCCCCCGCGCCCCGCGGGGGCCCCCCGGGTACACAACGGGGCCCCCCGCCACGCCCCCCCCCCCCCGGTGGGGGGGGGGGGCCCACGACCACGAGTTCGACCCCGCCGCCCACGTGATCGTGTCCAACGCCAGCTGCACCACCAACTGC
>CAXUIE010000494.1:0-2168 GCA_964250825.1 uncultured Acidisphaera sp.
CCGTCGGCCTCGAAGCGGAACGCGATGGCCGGGGCGGCCAGCGCCAACCGCCGCACCGCCGCTTCCGCGTGCTCGGCCTCCGTCCGCTCGTTTTTGAGGAACTTGCGCCGCGCCGGGGTGGCGTGGAACAGGTCGCGCACCACCACCCGCGTGCCCGGCGCGCCCCCGCACGGCGCGACCCCGCCCACGGCGCTCGCCGCCACCTCGACGGCCCAGGCGCTTTCCGCGTCCCGCGTCCGGGAGGTGATGGATAGCCGAGCGGCGGCGCCGATCGACGGCAGCGCTTCGCCGCGAAATCCAAGGGTGGCGATCCGCACCAGCGGATCGTCCGGAGCGAGCTTGGAGGTGGCGTGCCGCTGCACGGCGAGCGCGAGTTCCGCCGCGTTCATGCCGCCGCCATCGTCCGTGACCTCGATCCGCTCGATCCCGCCCCCGGCCAAGGCGACGGCGATGCGCCGGGCGCCGGCGTCGATCGCGTTCTCGACGAGTTCCTTGACCGCCGCGGCCGGGCGCTCGATGACCTCGCCGGCGGCGATGCGGTTGATCGTCGCCTCGGACAATAGGCGGATGCGCGACTCCATCCGCCCGAGGCTAGCAGCTGCCGGCGGCGAGCGCAGGAGGAGTCGGCAGCCGGGGCGGCCTAGATGTCCTCGGCCGCCTGGCGCGCCCCTTGCGCGGCGAGCGACTGGGCCGCCAGCGCCCGCGCCATCGCGCTTAGCGCTTCCTGATGCTTCTCGTTGTCGATCGCGGCGAAATTGCGGGCGAGCTCCAGGCACATCCGCTGCCGGGGCGACATATCCACGGGATGCGGGTCGGCGCTGAGCCCCTCGAAGAACCAGGACACCGCCACGTTGAGCACCTGGGCGATCTCGTAAAGCCGACCGGCGGAGATGCGGTTGAGGCCGCGCTCATATTTATGCGCTTGCTGGTAGGTGACGCCGATCATCTGCGCCAGCTGCTGCTGCGAAAGGCCAAGCATGATGCGGCGCTCGCGGATGCGGCCGCCGACATGCCGGTCGGCGGCGTTGGCGCGGGCGCTCGGCCGCGCCTCGCCCTCCACCTCGTTCTTGACCGGCGCGGGGGCCCCGTTCTTGCGCCCCGACCCCGCCGCACGCGCGCGCGGATTTTCCACGACTGCCGACACGGTTAGCCTCCAATGTCGCGTGAGTGCGATCGACGAATGAATACACTACAACCTCGCATGTTCCCGCATCACGATAGGGAAACCCGGATAATTCACGCCTTAGTGTTCGTGACGACCGGCTGGCGCGTCTTTTCCGGGCGTTTGGCGGGCTCGCTCGGGACGGGAACGCCCGCCGGCGTGGGCTTCTTGTCCGACTGGGCAGCCGCCCGGCACGCGGCGAGTTCGCCACGGAGGCTCGCCACCTCCGCCCGCAACGCCGCGACCTCCTGCGTCTCCACCTCCTCGCGCGGGGCATCCTCGGGCGCCGCGGCGCCGTGCTGGGGACGGTAGAACGGGCTCCACACCGCCATGGCGCGCTCCATCATCGCGATGTTCTGTCGCCCGATCTCCTCCATGTTGCCGAACGGGAACATCCGGCCCATGGTCTGGCCCACTGCGTCCTGCACCTGCTTTTGCTGCTGGGCGAACGCCGCCATCGCCTGCTCAAGATAGCGTGGCACGAGCCCCTGGAGGTTGTCGCCGTAGAAGCCGATCAGCTGCCGGAGGAACGGGATCGGCAGCATCGAGCGCCCCTTGCCTTCCTCTTCCACGATGATCTGAGTGAGCACGCTCCGCGTGATGTCGTCGCCGCTCTTGGCGTCGTAGACGACGAAGTCACGGCCCAGGCGGACCATGTCGGCCAGGGTATCGAGGGTGATGTAGCTGGACGTCTCCGTGTTGTAGAGCCGCCGGTTGGCATATTTCTTCACAACCACCGGCGGCGCCGCGGCTGGTTTACTGATCGGCGCCTCACGGTTCGGTTCGGCCATGTCGCCCTCGGCTTGCGGATAAGCCGCAGAATGCGTCTTTCCGCGGCGCGGCGAAAGCCTGCCAGTGTCCTGCCCCGAAGTGCGCCGCCCTCTTCGCGGCGGGCTTCGGGGACAAGCAGGCCGCGAAACAATAACCGAGTGGCTCGAAGCTGGGGTTCGCCAGTATGGCGAACGTCAGATTCGGGACACTAGACCGCTATTGCCCTGAGTGTGCA
>CAXUIE010000495.1:0-2163 GCA_964250825.1 uncultured Acidisphaera sp.
ACCCGGCGGCTGTCGACGAAGCCGCGCTCGCCGGGGGAGAGCAGGGCGCTACCAGCTGGCCGCTTCGATCCGCTCGATGGCGTCCTTGTCGAGCTTGATCTCCGGCGCCCGCATGATGTCCTGCAACTGCTCGAGGCTGGTCGCGCTGGCGATGGGCGCCGTGACGCTCGGGCGTGCGATCAGCCAGGCGAGTGCTACCTGCGCCGGCGTGGCTCCGGCGCGCGCGGCCACGTCGTCGAGAGCAGCCAGAACGCGCATACCACGCTCGTCGAGGTATTTCTCGGCGCGAGAGCCCCGCGCCTTGCCAGCCGCGTCGGCCTTCGACCGATACTTGCCGGTGAGGAACCCGCTGGCCAGCGAGTAGTAGGAGATGACGCCCACCTTCTCGCGGAGGCACAAGGTCTCGAGCTCGCCCTCGAACTCGCCGCGCTCGACGATGCTGTATTGCGGCTGGAGGCTTTCATAGCGCGGCAGCCCTTCGCGCGCGCTCACGGCCAACGCCTCGCCGAGCCGGGCCGCCGTGTAGTTGGAGGCGCCGATCGCGCGCACCTTGCCCGCCTCGATCAGTCCGGCGAACGTTTCCAGGGTTTCCGCAAGCGGCGTGTCCGCGTCGTCCCGGTGCGACATGTAGAGGTCGATGTAGTCGGTCTGCAGCCGCCGGAGCGAGTTCTCCACCTCCTCGGTGATCCAGGCCCTCGACAAGCCCTTGCCGCCATGCGGCATCTCGATGCCGACCTTGGTGCCGATCACCACACGCTCGCGCCCGCCGCGCGCCTTGAGCCAGCGGCCGATGATGGTCTCGCTTTCGCCGCCCTTGTTGCCGGGGTGCCAGCGCGAGTACACGTCGGCGGTGTCGACGAAATTGAACCCGGCCGCGACGAAGGCGTCCAACAGCTTGAACGAGGTCGCCTCGTCCGCCGTCCAGCCGAACACGTTGCCGCCGAAGGCGAGCGGCGCGATCGCCAACCCCGATCGGCCGAGTTCCCGCTGCTGCATGCCCCATCTCCCGAGTTCCGAGCTGATCTCAGCGCGTTTCGCGGGCGAGGAATAGTGGCGGAGGACCGCCCTTTGAAGGCCGCTGTGGAGACGGAGCAGGACGAGGGGCTCGCGGCCGAGACGGCGGAATGGGATGCCACGGTCGCGGACGGGGTGGCGCCGGATCGCCTCGCACCTGAACACGAGGAGCGCGCGGCCGCACCCGTGCCGCTCACGGACACGCGGCGAAGCGTCCCCGCCGCGCGCCTGCGGACGGTCATGGCCGGCGCCCTGCTCGCCATGTCGCTCGCGGCCCTTGACCAGAACATCGTCAACACCGCCCTGCCGCGCATCGCGGGCGATCTCGGGGGCATGGCGCACCTGTCCTGGGTGGTGACGGCGTTCATGCTCTGCGCCACCATCACCACCCCGCTGTACGGCAAGCTGTCGGACATCTTCGGCCGCCGCGCCTTGTTCTTCGTCGCGATCGGCGTGTTCATGGCGGGCTCCCTGTTCTGCGGGACGGCGCGCTCCATGGGCGCGCTGATCGGCTTTCGGGCACTCCAGGGCCTGGGCGCTGGGGGGTTGCTCGTGCTGGCGCAGGCCGCGATCGGCGATGTCGTCTCGCCCCGCGACCGGCCGCGCTACCAGGGCCTGTTCACCGGCATGTTCGCCGTCTCGAGCGTCGCGGGACCGCTGCTGGGCGGCGTCATCACCCAAGCCTTCTCGTGGCGCTGGGTGTTCTACGTTAATCTGCCGATCGGGGTGCTGGCGCTGGCCATGATCGCGCTTGGGTTGCGCAAACCCCCGTCCGGCGGCCATCACGTGATCGACTACGCCGGCACCTCGCTGCTCGCGGGCGGGACCACCGCCTTGCTGCTGCTGCTTGCCTGGGGCGGCACCGAGTTCCCCTGGGTGTCCTGGGACGCCGCCGGGCTGGCGCTCGCGACCGGCGGTTTTCTCCTGCTGTTCGTCTGGTGGGAGCTGCGCGCGCCTGAGCCATTGATCCGGCTCCCCTTGTTCCGCAACCGGGTCTTCGCGCGGGGCGTCGTCGTGGGCGGCATGATGACCTTTGCCATGCTGGGCTCGACCGTGTTCCTGCCGTTGTACTTTCAGCTGGTTCTCGGCATGAAGCCGGCGGTCGCGGGTGCGATGCTGCTGCCTCAAGTCGTGGGCATGGTGCTGACC
>CAXUIE010000496.1:0-2156 GCA_964250825.1 uncultured Acidisphaera sp.
CGCCTGTTCAGGTTGGTGCGACCACCCCAAGCGCTCCAGGCGCTCCGGGTGCCAATGGCGCGCCGGGAGCGGCGGTCGGGGCGCCCGGGTCGGGAGAAGCCCCCATCACCTTCACAGGAAATAACGGTGAAGTAAGGATCGGCGGCGTTACCGTCCGTCTTGGAGGCTTCATCGAAGCCGCGGGCATCTTCCGGGCTCGCAACGAAGTGTCGGACATCGCGTCGAGCTTCAATGGCATTCCTTTTGCGCAAAGCCCGACCTACCACGAAAACGAAACCCGCTTCTCCGCTCGGCAGAGCCGCATTTCGCTGCTCGCGCAAGGCAAGATCGACCCGGCGCAGACCGTAGCGGCGTACTACGAGACGGACTTCCTCGGCACCGGCCCGACCTCGAACTCCTTTGAAAGCAATAGCTACAACCTGCGCCTGCGACTGGCCAACGCCACGTACGACAACACCGATTGGCACATCCATTTGCTCGGAGGTCAGGCGTGGAGCCTGCTGACCATGGGCAAGCCGGGAGCCATTCTGTCGCGGCAGGAAAACATCCCGCTGACCATTGACGCGCAGTACGTCGTGGGCTTCACCTGGAAGCGGCAGCCGCAGTTCCGGGTGGCGACCGACCTTGACGACGGAAAGGTGTGGCTTGCAGCCTCCGTCGAGCAACCGCAATCGAACTATTACGTCGGTCCCAACGGTGCCGGCACGGCGTTCGGAACGGTGAATTATCAAAACCCAGGCGTCAGCCTGCTGCCCTCCACGGTCAACTACAGCCTCGAGCCCGCGCCGGACGTGATCGTGAAGGCGTCGTGGGATCCGGGGTTTGGCCACTACGAAGCCTATGGCCTGGCTCGCTTCCTCCGCACCCGCATCAGCACTCCCGGCGCGGGCAACAACAGCACGGTGCTTGGCGGAGGCGGCGGCGCCGGCACGATCCTGCCGATCGTCCCGCATATCTTGGATTTTCAGGCGAGCTTCCTGGCCGGCAATGGGATCGGCACCTACGCCTCGGGGCAGCTGCCCGACGCGACGCTGTCTCGCAGCGGTGCGCCGCAGCCCATTCCGGAAGTGGAGGCGCTCGTCGGACTGGTCGGGCATCCCCATCCCAATATCGACATCTACGGCTATGTCGGCACGGAGCAGGCGAGCCGGACGACCTCCACCGCGAGCGGCAAAGGCTATGGCTACGGCAGCCCGCTGTACTCGAATGCGGGCTGCAACATCGAGATCAGCACGCTAGCTTGCGCCGGGAACACGTCGGGGTTGGTGGAAGGGACCATCGGCGCGTGGTGGCGCTTCATCCAGGGCAAATACGGCACAATGCAGGCCGGCGCGGAGTACGAATATAATACTCGCACTGCCTTCAGTGGCGTTGGTGGCAGCCCCAACACCGACAATCACACGGTCATGCTCAGCCTCCGCTATTTCCCCTTCTACTAGCCGCACCTGGTTGCCAAGCGCTGGTCCAGGCGGGCACCCTGCGCCCGGGTTAGCGGGGAGCGGATTGATGAACGGCGCGGAAAGCTTGGTGCATACGCTTTTGGCGAGCGACGTCGATACCTGCTTCTCCAATCCCGGCACCAGCGAGATGCATTTCGTCGCCGCGCTCGACCGCATTCCCGGCATGCGTTGCGTTCTCGGGCTGTTCGAGGGGGTGGTGACCGGCGCGGCCGATGGCTATTACCGGATGGCGGAGAAGCCGGCGGCGACCTTGCTGCATTGCGGCCCCGGCCTCGCCAACGGGCTTGCCAATCTGCACAACGCGCGCCGCGCCCAGTCGGGCGTGGTGAACATCGTCGGCGACCAGGCCACCTACCACCGGCCCTACGACGCGCCGCTCACCGCCGACACCGAGGGCTGGGCTCGGCCGGTCTCGGCCTGGGTGCGGACGGCGACGCAGGCGGCGACCGTGGGATCCGACGCCGCGGTCGCGGTGCAAGCTGCGCGCACCGCACCGGGACAGATCGCGACCTTGATCCTGCCGGCCGACACCGCCTGGACCGAAGGCGGCGAGCCCGCCGCGCCGTTGCCCGTGCCGTCCCCCGCCATGCCCGCTCCCAGCATCGTCCGCCAGATAGCTCAGGTGTTGCGCGCGGGCGAGCCGGCGTTGCTGCTGCTCGGTGGCCGCGCGTTGCGGGCCGGCGCGCTCCAAAGCGC
>CAXUIE010000497.1:0-2152 GCA_964250825.1 uncultured Acidisphaera sp.
AGTGTCACCTGCGCGCGGACCCGCGTCGCCGACGCGAGCGCGACGATCAGTCCGGCAAGCAGCAAAATCCTTGGGACCATGAAGCGGGCAGACTAGCCGAGCCGCGCCCACCGCTCAACGAATGCCGTCGTCACGTCGCGGAACGGGTCGTGGCCGATTGCCGGCCGTCGAGCACGATGGCGGCCAGCCGCGAGTGCAGGTGCGGGTTCGCCGCCACCATGTCGCCGGTGTCCCTGGGGTCGCCGCCGGCGGGGTCCGTGGCATAGCCGCCCGCCTCGCGCACCAGCAGCAAGCCGCCCGCCATGTCCCACGGCTTGACGCCGAGCTCCCAATACCCATCAAAGCGCCCTGCGGCGACCCAGGCGAGGTCGAGGGCCGCCGCGCCGAACCGCCGGATGCCGGCCACTTGCGGCATCAAGGTGGCCAGGGTGCGGGCGAAGGCGAGCTGGCGCTGGGGGGCGACGGCCGCGAACGGGATGCCCGTCGCGAGCACCGCGTCCTTGATCTCGCGCCGGGCGGAAACGCGCAGCCGGCGCTCGTTGACGAATGCGCCGGCGCCCTTCTCGGCCCAGAACAGCTCATCGGAGGCGGGGGCGTAGATCAATCCCGCGACGGGCTCGGAGCCGCCGTCGGGCAGCCGCCGTTCCAGCCCGATACTGATGCACCAGTGCGGGATGCCGTGCAGGAAGTTGGTGGTGCCATCCAGCGGGTCGACGATCCAGCGCCACGCCCAGTTCTCCGACCCCGACGCGCCCGACTCCTCCATCAGGAAGGCGTAGCCCGGGCGGGCCTTGTTCAACTCTTCCCGCAGCGTCTGCTCGGCCCGGATGTCCGCTTGCGTGACGAAGTCGGACGGCCCCTTCACGCTGACCTGCAGCTGCTCCACCTCCGCGAAGTCGCGCAACAGGCGCTTGGACGCCTTCTGCGCCGCGTTGGCCATCACGGTGAGGTGCGGCGACAAGCGGAGGGCCATGGCCTTAGCCCTTGAACCGCTCCACGTAGCTGCCGTCCTCGGTGCGCACGACGATCTTCTCGCCGGTTTCGATGAACGGCGGCACGGACGTCTTCACCCCGTTGGACAGCTTGGCCGGCTTGTAGGAGGAGGCGGCGGTCTGCCCCTTCACCACCGGGTCGGCTTCGACGATTTCGAGGATCACGGTGGAGGGGAGGTGGACGGCGACCGGCTCGCCTTCCACCAAGTCGACGGTGACCTGCATGTTGTCCTGCAGGAATGGCGCGGAATCCCCCATCAGCGCCAGCGGGATGGTGGCCTGCTCGAAAGTTTCCGGGTCCATCAGCACCATGTGGTCGCCCTCGGTGTAGGAGTGGGCGTATTCCTTCTCTTCCGTCATCAGCCGCTCGACGGTGTCGGCCGTGCGCCAGCGCTCGTTGGTCTTGTTGCCGCTTTTCAGGTCGCGCATCTCCACCTGGATGAACGCGCCGCCCTTGCCGGGTGTGATGATCTGCTGCTTGAGCACCGTCCAGCGGCGGCCTCCGTGCTCGATGACCTGACCGGCCCGGATCAGGTTCGCCTGCTGCTTCATCGGGGCACTCGCGCGGGATTGGGGAGGGGAGCTTCTACGCCCGGTGTCCCTCGCAGGGCAAGCCGCGGGCGGAGGCGTGAGATGCCACCGTAGCGCTTCTTTGTTGCGACGGAGGGTGGCGGACCGTTAGAACAAGGTGCGAACAAGGGAGCATTTCGTGTTCGAGCGCATCAAGGTTCCGTTTATCTTCGTGCCACACGGCGAGGAGCCGGACCCGGCGGCGTTGGCGCGGTTCTCCGACCCGATCCGGGTGCCGGCGCGCTTCGTGCCGCGCAGCGCAGGTTCGGCGCGTCGCCCGCAAGCCGGGTCGATCGGTTCGGATGCTGCCGGGCACGGCGAGGCCGCCGAGTCGCTGGATGAGGCCGTTCTCGGGAGTGGCGAATCGGACGAGGGTGGGCCGAGCTCAGCATCGTCGGTGTACGAACCGGCGCAAGCCGATCCGATCGGCGACTATCTTCGTGTGGAGCGCTTCCTCGCTCAGGCAGGGTTCACGAATACAGTCGAACGGCGGGATGGCGGCGGGCCTGAGGATCAACGAACTGTCCTGGCGCAGGCGGCGCCGCCGGGTGGGCGCGAGTTGGACAGCAGGAGGACGTCGCCGGGCACGG
>CAXUIE010000498.1:0-2149 GCA_964250825.1 uncultured Acidisphaera sp.
TCGACAAGGCGTTCGCCGCCGGCGCCCTGGCCGAGTGGCGCGCGCGGCTCGACGCGGCGGGCATCACCTTCGGCATCGTCGGCACGCTCGACGACATGCTCGTCGACGAGCAGATGCGCGAGGTCGGCGTGCTGGTGCCGTTCGAGGGCGAGGACTTGCTCACCGTCAGCAGCGCGTTTCACCTCTCGGGCGAGCAGAAGGTGGCGCCCCATCGGGGCGGCGCGGTTGGACAGCACAGCGAGGAGGTGCTGCGCGAGGCGGGCTACGACGCGGCGGAGATCGCACGCCTGCGCGAACTCGGCGTGCTGGCCTGACCACGCCTTGACGTCGAACCCGACGTCTTATGTTCGAGCGGGCAGTGACCAAGTGGGGCGGGAAATGCGGGCTTGGAGCGTGATTTCGGGCCTCGCCCTCGGCGCCTGCTCGGTCGTCGGTATCCGCAGTGGCACCGAGCAGCCGCCCTACCAGGCGGTGGCGCATGTCGGGCCGGTCGAGGTTCGCCATTATGACGCGCGGATTGCCGCCGAGACCGTCGTGCCGGGCGGCGAGGAGGACACCCGCGGCGCCGGCTTTCGCAAGCTCGCGGGATACATCTTCGGCGCCAATCACGCGCGGACGGAGATCGCGATGACCGCTCCTGTCGCGCAGCAGGCCGGTCAGCCCGAAAAGATCGCGATGACGGCGCCGGTGACGCAGGGCGTGGATGCTTCGGGCCAATGGCGCATCCGCTTCTTCATGCCGGCGAAGTACACGATGGAGACGCTACCCATTCCGAACGATCCGGCGGTGAAGCTCGTGTCCGTGCCCCCCGAGACGATGGCGGTCTATCGGTTCTCGGGCTCGACCAGCCCATCCGCAGTCGCGGATGCGCGGGGCATCCTGCTGCGCCGCCTCGACGGCAGCGCCTGGAAGGTGACCGGAGAGCCGGTGGCCTGGTTCTATGACCCTCCCTGGACGCTGCCGCCGTTGCGGCGGAACGAGGTGGCGGTCCCGGTGGACCGCGCCTCGTGAGATCGGTCAGAAGCTCAACACGAAATCGCTGCCGAAGGTGAACGCGCCACGATCGTTCCCGCTGTTGAACGGCCGCGTGTTGGTCAGGGCGTAGTCGTAGCGGACCTCCGGCCGGATCATCAGGCCGGAGACCGCCTTGGAGACTCCGCCAGGCAAGGTGGGCTTCCAAGTCAGGCCCAGCGTGATCTCGCTGTAGGTTGTCGGGCGTCCCGCGACCACGCCAGGCGCGGCGAGACCGAGCTGCGAGTTGACGTAGTCATGATAGCCCCGGAACGCGGCGACGAAGAAGCCGTTGTCGTCCCGGTAGACTTCACCGCGAGCGTTGAGGGCGACGTTGTCGTTCAGCACGTAGCTTACGTACTGCGCGCCGCCGAACGCGTTGGCTCCGAAGTAATCGTCCCGAACCAAGTTAAGTTCGGTGGTGAAGCTGAGCTTGTCGGACGCCTTGTACGTGATCACCGCGTCGTTGAAAAAGCGGTAGTAGCTGTCGGCGTTCGGGACGATGCGGTTCGAGTTCTCGGGGCCGAAATGCGTCAACGCCAGCACCGTCAGATTGCCGTCGAGAAAGGTGAGGTTGAACCCCGCCGTCCCCGCCGCCGCCGTGTTTTCGTCGCCCTGGCCGACGGTGGTGTTGGCGCCGCTGTCAACGCCCAGGTAAATGTCAAGCAACGGTGAGACGTGCGTGATGGCGAGCCCGCCGAACGACACGAACGGCACGCCGAAATTGAAGAGATAGGAATGCGAATAGAAAGGGTTGGTTGACGGATCGATGGTCTCGAACCCTAGCGGAGAGGGGAACTGCCCCGCTTTCGCGTCGATGCCTCCGTCGGTGAGCCAGGGCAGGTGAGCGGTGACGTTCGCCTCGACGAAGGCGAGCTGGTACCGGCTTGCAAAGGTGCGGTTCAGCTCGCCCAGGAACTGCGTGTAACGAGCGTCCGTCCCGTAGAGCGCCTGGACTTTGAAACCGAAATCATAGCCGGTGGCTTTCGGATCGGTCGGGCGCTGGGCGGTGAGCAGCGCCTGGTTCAGCACGAACTGATTGGAGCGGGCGGTGAACAGGTTGCCGAAGTTGAGGCCGTTGTCGGGATTGACAGGATTGACGATCGCACCCGCCTCGAACTGGGCGGACAGCTTGATG
>CAXUIE010000499.1:0-2144 GCA_964250825.1 uncultured Acidisphaera sp.
GCCCTCGGCAAGGGCGGAAGCGTTGGGCCGGCGAGGCGGCGGACGATCGCGCGGGAGCGCGACGCCCCGCCTTCGCGCTTGATCGGTGAAGGCCGCGCGGGAAGCACCAATCGGTGCGCCTTGCCCACGACCGCGTTCTTCGAGACGCCGAGCCGCCTGCCGATCTCGGCCGTCGACAGACCATCTGACCAAAGCGCGCGCAACCGGACGATTGTTTCCTCGCTCCACTCCATTTCGTGGGCTCCTCGCTGCATCGACCCAAGATATGGTAAACGCCAGCAGAGCCCGCGCTCAACGGCGCATTTGGCCCGAACCACAAAAAATTGTGGAAAACCCAGCTAGAACAACAACCCCTTGCGTAAGAGGCCGTGCACGCCTTTTTCGCCGTTCACCGTCTGCGTCACGTGGAAATCCACCGCCAGCGAGCAGAATTGGTAGGCCTCCTGGCGCGACAAATTGGCGCGGGCGCAGATGAACGCGATCATCTCGCGAAGCGCTTGCTTCATCGCGAGGTCGAGATCCTCGTTCATTCCCATGCTGATGTAATGGCTGGCTGTTTCCGCCCGCGGGTAGCGCAGCAGAGGCGCCTTCGCCCCGCCCCCCTTGTGCACCGTAAGCCGGAACGTCCCGGTCAGGCAGGTCTCGAGCGCGTTGATGCACACCTCGCCATCACCCTGCACGCCATGCCCGTCGCCCGCCGAGAACAGGGCTCCCTCCGCCCATACCGGCAAGAACAGGGTGCTTCCGACGCCGAGCTCCTTGTTGTCTAGGTTGCCGCCGTGCTCACGCGGCTGGATGGTTGAGATGGTGCCGTACGCGGGCGGCGGGGCCACACCCATGACGCCGAAGAACGGCTGGAGAGCGAGTTGCGCTCCCCAGGGAAGCTTGCAGGTCCGCGTCACTCGGTCGATCGGCATGTGGCTGAGGAACCGCTCCGGGAAGTCCTCCGGCAAGGTCCCGACGAGAGGGCGAAAGCCGCAATATCCCCAGTCGGCGCCGAACTCGATGGCCTCCACCCGCACCTCGAGCATGTCACCCGGGGCGGCGCCAGCGATCGCCACAGGGCCGGTGATGATGTGCCCTGGCACACGCGGCACGGCGGCCTGAATGGCCGAGAGCGCGGGGGGTATTGCGAAGCCGGAGCTTGGGTCCGGCATGACGTCCTCGGCTCCCGAGACGCACTCGAGCACGACAACGTCGCCGGACTGGACAGTAAGAACCGGCTCGTAGCTCGCATCGAAGCTGCCCCAGCGGACAGTTTCGGACGTGGCCGCGATGCGGTGCGAAGTCATGGCCCCTCCAGCGCTATCATTTGGAAGGGTGCCTCCGCCCCGCGCAGCTTCACAAGCCCAGGCGGGCCAACGGTCAGACCGGCTCCTTGGTTTTCGCCGCCGTTTGCGCGCCCGGCCCCGAAATCGTGCCGGTCGGCCGGTCCGTGCTGGCTTCCATGGAAGCGTCCGTGTCGTCGGCCATGTTCTTCTTGAACGACTTGATGCCCTTGGCGAAGTCGCCCATCAAATTGCTGACCTTGCCGCTGCCAAACAGCAGTAACACGACCATCAGCACAACAAGCCAGTGCCAGATGCTAAAGCTGCCCATCTTTCCTCCGAAATGGTTCGCCGGGACGACGTCGCTCGGGCGTGGCGCAAGCTAGCGTCCGCCGTCCCGATTGCCAACGACGCCCTCGTCAGGTGGTGCCGGCGGGGCCCGGTTGCGAGGCTCAGCCCATCAGGAACCAGGCTCGGAAGATCAGCGTCTCGAGCCAGGTCTGCCGGTGCAGGCCCCCCGTCCCGAGCAGCACGCGCAGCCGATCCAGCATCGAGCCGCGCAAGGCGGAGGCAAGCATCTCCACCTGGCGGCGGGACGGGCCGGACAGGAGGTGCGGCTGCTCGGCCAAGGCTCCAACTTGCTGGCGAAACACGTTCATGAACACCGCCGGTCCGCGCCTGCCGGCGGCGATGGCGCGCCGCCACATCGATTTCGGCGCGCCGACGAGATTGCGGCCGTGCTGGCGGTAGAGCACCGCTGGGGCATGATCGACGACGATCTCCCCGCCTGCCCCGGCGACCAGGACATACGCCCACCAATCATGCAACGCCGCGGCCGGCGGCTGGCTTTCGGCCACGAGCCGGGCTGCTTGGCGG
>CAXUIE010000500.1:0-2126 GCA_964250825.1 uncultured Acidisphaera sp.
CGGCGGGCGCCCCCCCCCCCCCCCCGCCCCCCCCCCCCCCCGCCCCCCCCCCCCCCCGCCCCGCCCCCCCCCCCCCCCCCGGGCCCGATCGAAATCGCGGACCACGATCGCGTTGAGCCGCGCGTCCAGCCGCTCGACGCGGTCAATGAACAGGTCAAGCGTCTCGAGGCAGCCGATCCGGCCGCTGCGGATTGCGGCCGCAAGCTCGTGCGCGGAGGAGAAGGCAAGTTCAACCATGGTTGGTCAGCCCATCGAGGAGTTGAAGGCGCCCCCGTCGAGCAGCAGGTTCTGCCCGACGATGAAGCCGGAGGAGGCGGCGCACAGAAAGGCGCAGGCGTCGCCGAACTCGGCCGGGTCGCCGACCCGCCCCGCCGGACTGTTCTTCGCCCGCTCGGCGATGATCTCGTCCACCGGCCGGTTCGACTTGCGCGCCGCTTCCGCAGCCCCGCCGCGTAGCCGGTCGGTCAGGAACGGGCCGGGTAGGAGATTGTTGATCGTCACGTTGTGCCGGGCCATCTGGCGCGCCAGCCCGGCGACGAAGCCGGTGAGCCCGGCGCGGGCGCCGTTGCTCATGCCGAGCTCCGGGATGGGCGACTTCACCGATCCCGATGTGATGTTGACGATGCGGCCGAACCGGCGCTCGGCCATGCCGTCCACCACCGCGCGGATCATGAAGATGGGCGCCAGCATGTTTGCGTCGATGGCGGCGAGCCAGGCGTCGCGGTTCCATTCGCGGAAGTCGCCGCGCGGGGGGCCGCCCGCGTTGTTGACCAGGATGTCGGGGTTGGGGCAGGCGGCGAGGGCGGCGGCGCGGCCGGCTTCCGTCGCGATATCGCCGGGGACGGGGGTGACGATGGTCCCGGTTTCGCCCCGGATCGCGGCGGCGGCAAATTCCAGGGTGTCGCGGGTGCGGGCGGTGATCACCAATTCCACGCCCTCGCGGGCCAGTGCGAGAGCGCAGGCGCGGCCGAGCCCCTTGCTGGCGGCGCACACGATGGCCTTGCGGCCGCGCAAACCGAGATCCATCCCGCTTCCCTCCCTAGGCCGCGATTGCTTGCAGCCGTTCGCGCATCGCGTCCGGGATCGGCCGCGGGCGCTGCGTTTCGCTTTCCACCAGCACGTGGACGAAGTGGCCCTCCGCCGCGGCGGCGTCCTCGCCTTCGCGGAACACCGCGATCTCGTAGCGGATGGAGCTGCCGCCGATGCGGGCCACGCGCAGCCCGACGTCGAGGCGGTCGGGAAACGCGACGGAGCTGTGATAGCGGCACTGCACCTCGGCCACCACGCAGCGCAACGGCCCATCGAGCAGGTCGATCCCGGCGTGGGTCATCTCGAAGTAGGTCACGGCGGTGTCGAAGAAGGAAAAATAATTCACGTTGTTGACGTGCCGGAACGCGTCGTTGTCCATCCATCGGGTGGTGAGCGGATGAAAGTGCCGGTAATCGGCGCGGGTTCCGGGCGGGGTGCGGTTCATTCGGTTGGCGGCTCGTCGCGGCGGGCGGAAACCGAATACAGCTTGTTTGCCCCGCGCCGTCCACTGGGCTAGACGGCGCCCGAACTTCTCCGGAGCAGCGTCTTGCGCCGCATCATCCTGCTCGCCGCCTTGCTGCTCCCGGGACCGGCCGAGGCTCACGCCATCCTCCTGGCGAGCCAGCCCGAGGCGGGCGGGACCGCTGCCGCCGGACCGGTCGCGATGCTTTTCCGCTTCAACAGCCGGATCGACCGCGCCCGCTCCCGGCTCACCCTGACCGCGCCGGATAGCGGCCAATCCGTGCTGCCCGTCGCGGACGACACGCCGCCCGACATCCTCCGCACGCAAGCCGCGCTCAAGCCCGGCGACTACGTGGTGCGCTGGCAGGTGCTGGCGGTGGACGGGCACATCACGCGCGGCGACGTGCCGTTCACCGTCAAGGAACCCTAGCGCGTGGCCCTGCTGGTCGATCTGTTCGGCTACCTCAGCATCATCCTGCATGGGCTGACGATCGTCACGCAGTCGATGGCGGTGGGCGGGGTGCTGTTCCTCGCCCTGCTGGCCCGCCCGCTGTCGCGTCCGCTTGGGCCGGAGGGCGCCGCCATCCTCGGCGGCACCGCGCGCGTCGCGGCCTGGAGTGCCGGGGCCTTGGTGC
>CAXUIE010000501.1:0-2116 GCA_964250825.1 uncultured Acidisphaera sp.
GAAGCGCGGGGCGGCGTCCGGGGTCTGCCGGGGTGGCGGCGGCGGGTCGGCCGCTTGATCGAGGCGATGCGTGACGGTTTCGAGGCGGCCGTCGGCGCCGCTCGCAACGATGCGCAGCCATCGCTCACCGGCACGGCTGGCGAGGCCGGACCTCAGGAGCCGGAATCCCGACAGCCGAGCCGAAGGGATTTCGGGAAAGCGGCGCGCCACGTCGTCACGCGGCAGCCCGACCTCGACGCTTCCGAGATGCACGTCGTCAAGCCAGGCGGTGACGCCTTCCAATTCCCCGGCGCAAACCGCCCATCCGCTCACCTCCAGCGAACCCGCGGGCGAAAGCGTCGCTTGCTCACAGTTGAGGTGCACGTCCGCCGGCCCGGAGGCGGCAGGCAGCGGCGCGACGAGAACGAGCTGATCCTGCGAGACGCCCTCGATCGCCAGGGCCCGGACGACGATCCGCCCCACCGGACCGCCTCCGACGGCCGCTCGGCCACTGAACCGGAAGCCGGACCGCGACGCGTCCGGGTAGCCGGCATGGACCTGACCCACATCGGCGCGGGGGCCGCCAAGCTGGGCGAGGCCGATCCGCTCGCCCAAGCCGAACACCTGGATCGCCGCGAGCCGGGCGCGGCAGACCGCCCAACCCGACAAGCGAACCTCGCCGTCGCTGTCCCGCGCCGCTTCCTCCACGTAGAGTCTGATAAGCGGGGCTGGCAGCGAGCCCTTCAGACCAGCCGCCGCTTTCGCGTCTTCCAGGAAGGCCGTTCCAGCCGCGTCGTCGTGGATCAGGAACAATCGCTCGCGAAAGGGTCGCGGCGCCGACTCCAGCCGAACCTCCAGCACGACCGCGATCCGCGTGGTCGCGCCCGAAAATCGGCGGGGCAGAATGAATGCGAAGCCGATCTGGGCCGCTTCGGCGCGCTCGGGCCCTGGGGCGCCGCAGACTATGCGGCTGATAACCTCGCCGTCAGCAAGCAGGGCGATCCCGATCACCCGACCGGTGTGCAGCACACGGCCGCGCAATTGCAGGTCGGCGCGGCCACCCCGACGGGAAATCTGCACTTCCGGGTCGAACTCAACCCGGACCAAGGCCTCGTCGGACATCCGCGCCGCGATTTCGAGAACGCTCATCCGAAGCGGCACCCTGGTTTTGTCGTTACCCCGGACGATCAGTTGTATTGCATCGTCATGACGCAATCCAGCGGTCGATGCGCTCGTGCGCGGGGCGGAATGATCGTCGGAGGATCGGCCAGGTGCTAGCCTCCGGCGCTGTCCGCGGCGGATCGAACAAAGGTGACGAGCTGATCGGAGCCGACGGGATCGGTGGGCCGGCTGCAGATCGTGTGCCCTTCGACCGCGGCGAAGCCAAGCCGGGCGTAAAGGTCGGCCACCACTCCGTTCCTGGGCGTGGGCGCGTACTCACCTACCAGCCGGTTCACGCCGCGATCCCGCGCGATGGCCAGCAGCCCGCGCAAGATGAACTCCTCGGCCGTGCGCGAGAACACGCGGCAGCTCATCAACCAGCTGTCGATCCGCAGCGCGTCGCCCTCTTGAACGGCGATCACCGTCGAGGTCAGGCCGTGATCGCCGAACTTGTCGGTCAATCGGAACGCCAGCACGACCACATCCTGGCGCGCCAGGAAGGCGCGGATCGCGTCCTCCCCGTAGCGGCGAGTGGTGAGATTGAACTGGTTCGTCTTCTGCTCGAGCTGGGCGATCCGGGGAATGTCGGCCTCTTCCGGCCGATAAAGCCGTCCGGTCATCGCGAGCCCGGCCAGATAGCCGCCGAGATCAGTCGCGCCCTGTTGCTCGGCGAGCGCCCGCGCGCGGGCGGCGTAGGCGTCCGTTCGGGCGAAGTCCTAGGCAGTGAAGCTCGCCAGGTCAAACCAGTGACCGCTGTCGAGCCTGCCCGCGAACCCCGCCGGGTCCGTGCCGAGATCAACCACGGCCACCTCGGGCAACTCGGCGCGCACCAGGGCGCACTCGGCCGGGTTGTCGTCGGCGAACACCAGGCTGTCGAGGCCGAGATTGAGGGCGGCGGCGACGCGCCGCAGGCCGCCCACCTTGTCGTTCCAAGAGCATTCGAAGGCGGCGAAATCCGCCCGGGACAGCACCGCGC
>CAXUIE010000502.1:0-1863 GCA_964250825.1 uncultured Acidisphaera sp.
GTCCAACACGGTCAAGACCGTGGTGGCCGAGCTTGAGAGCACCGGGCACGTGACGCGGGGCTTCATCGGGGTTGAAGCGCAGCCGCTTAATGCGGGGATCGCCAAGGCGCTGCATGTGACCACGAACGGCGGCGCACTCATCGCCGGCGTCACGCCGGACAGCCCGGCGGCCAAGGCCGGCCTCCAGCCCGGAGACGTCGTGAGCGCCGTCAACGGCCAGGAAATCGCCAACGCCCGCCAGCTCGCGGTTGACATCGCCACGGTCAAGCCGGGCGAGCAAGCCAAGCTCGACGTGGTGCGCGACGGCGAGAAGAAAACGATCACCGCGACGGTCGGCGAGCAGCCGGGCGAACAGCAGACGGCCGACGCGACGGGCGAACAGGCCAGCGGCCATGGCCGGATTGGGGTGGCACTTGCGCCGATCTCCCCGGAAGCACGCGAGCAGCTCAATTTGCCGGAGAACACCAAGGGGGCGGTGGTGGCCCAGGTGCAACCGGGCTCCCCTGCCGAGCAGGCCGGGCTTCGCTCGGGCGACGTGATCGTGGGCGTCGGCGCGAAGGCCGTGACCTCGCCGGAGGACGCGGTGAAGGCCATCCGCGCCGCGGCTTCCGCCGGCGGCAAGGACGGGGCGGTTGCTCTCCGCATCATGCGCGACGGGCAGGCTGCCTTCATCGGCGTGACCCCCCAGGGCGCCAGCCAGACGGAGGGCTGATCGGAGGGCAGCCGGTCCAGGGCTGATCGGCGCGCGGCGGCGCGGAGGGTGCCACCCCTCCGCACCGTCAGGCGTGGCCGGCGACCGGGAGCGTGCCTTGGCCACTGATTCGGGCGATGGCCGCGAACAAGCGAAGCGCGTCGGCGCCGCCGAAATCGGCCAAGGCGCCGGCGTCCATCTCGTCGGCGAGCAGCTCGGCATGCCGCGCCAGCGTTTCCGCCGCGCGCTGCAAAGCCGAACCCGCGATCACGACCTGTAACGCGTCAGGCATTTTGTTCCAGTCATCCAGCAAGCCGCCGGTCGGCACGATTTTCGACATTATCCGGTGTTCCCGGTTTTGCCGCTTTTGGCGATGCGCGAGAGTGCCGCGGACACAGTCATTCGCGCGGGCGATCTCAGTTTGTTCTTGCTAGGTTAACCGCGCGTTGGCGCGAATAGGCACGATTCCGTGAAACGAAGCCGGGCTGGCGACAGGCCGTTGAACGCCACCTCAATCTCGGCCGGACCGCATGACATGATTGGCGGTGTCACGCTGCCAGCATCACGAGCTGGCCGGCTCGCAACCGGCCGAACGCGGCGGCTTCGTTGAGTTCGCGAGCCATGCGAGGCAATTGAGGGCGCGGGCCTCGGTCATCAGGGCGGCGAAGCCATCGGGATCGAATTCGCTCATGCGCGGCGCGCCAGTTCATAAAGCGCGATGGCGGCTGCCGCGGAAACGTTGAGGCTTTCCATGGCGCCCGGCATCGCCAGGCTCGCCACCTCGTCGCAGGTGTCGCGCGTAAGCCGGCGCAAGCCCTCGCCTTCCGCGCCGACCACGAGTGCGATGCGCCGTTCGGCCAATGCCGGGCCGGAGAGCGCTGGACCGCCGCCCGCGTCGAGCCCTACCGTCCAGCACCCGGCGGCCTTCAATGCAATGAGGGTGCGGGCGATGTTGACGGCGCGCATCAACGGCACGGTTTCCAGCGCGCCCGACGCCGCCTTGGCGAGCGACCCCGTCTCCTCCGGCGCGTTGCGGTCCTGGGTGATGACCGCCGCCACGCCGAACGCCGCGGCCGAGCGCAGGATCGCCCCCACGTTGCGCGGGTCCGTGACCTGGTCGAGCACGAGCAGCGGCCCGGTCCGCTCCAGCGCTCCTTGCAGGGAAGGCGAAG
>CAXUIE010000502.1:1873-2107 GCA_964250825.1 uncultured Acidisphaera sp.
CCACGTCGCGGCCGAGCAAGTGATCGAGCCGGCCGCGCTCGGTCCGTTCGGGCGCCAGCGCCCCCGGCTGTTGCAGCCGCTCGGCCAAGCTCCGCTCCGCTTCTTCAGTCAGCAGCAGGCGGCGAAGGCGGCGGCCGGGGTTGGCCAAGGCGGGGGGCCCCCCCGGGGGGGCGGGGGGCCAAAACCGGGCGCGCGGGCCCGCCCCGGCGCGGGGGGGGGGGGGGGGGGGGGGGG
>CAXUIE010000503.1:0-2105 GCA_964250825.1 uncultured Acidisphaera sp.
GCGCGAACTGCCTGAAGAACGACAACATCGTCTATATCGGCGACCTGGTGCAGAAGTCCGAGCAAGAGATGCTGCGCACGCCGAACTTCGGTCGCAAGTCCCTCAACGAGATCAAGGAAGTGCTCACCAACATGGGCCTCACCCTTGGGATGACGGTGTCAGGTTGGCCACCCGAGAACATCGAGGATTTGGCCAAGCGGCTGGAGGAGCCGTTCTGATTGAACGGATCGGCCTACCTATGCCTGTCATTCCCGAAAGCGGAATCCAGGTGGATTGAACGGAACTGGGTGCGTGCGCGGCTTGGGCGCCCTTGCGGGTATCACGAGCCTGGTGGGGATGAAGGGCCGCTCGTTCGAGCCGGCGCCGGTAGAAGGGTAGTTTCATGCGACACGGCGTTGCCGGCCGAAAGCTCGGCGTTACCTCCGCGCATCGTCAGGCGATGTTCCGCAACATGGCGGTCGCTTTGCTCAAGCACGAGCAGATCACCACCACGTTGCCGAAGGCGAAGGAGCTGCGTCCGGTCACCGAGAAGCTCATCACGCTCGGCAAGCGAGGCGGGCTGCATGCGCGCCGTTTGGCGTACGCCCAGCTGCGTGACGACGTTATCGTGACCAAGCTGTTCGACAGCTTGGCGAGCCGCTATCGCGCCCGCGCGGGGGGCTATACCCGTGTGCTGAAGGCGGGCGTGCGCTATGGCGACGCGGCCGACATGGCGGTGATCGAGCTGGTCGACCGCGATCCGGCGGCCAAGGGGCAGGATAGCGGGCCGGTCGAGGAGCGGGACGCGGACGAGGAGTAGCTGCCCAATCGTGTGGCGCTAGCCTGGCGTGTTGCCCAGTAGTGTTTGATGCCGATGCGGGGTGGACCCGAAAGGGTTTGCGATTGTGACGCTGCCCCAGACAAACCCGTCCCGCATGTCTTCCGACAACAATGCCGCGCAGCCGGCGCTCGCCGCTGTCATCAGGATCATCGCGTCCCAGACCAGTTTCAACTGATGGAAGACCTGTTCGGGACGGAAGCCGCGGCCAAGCAGCTCGGAGACAAAAGCGAAATCCGTCCGCTCGCCGACCGGCTGCGGCCGGGGGCATTGGACGAGGTGGTCGGCCAGGAGCACCTGCTCGGCCCCAGCGGCGTGCTCACGCGGATGCTGCATCGAGGCTCGCTCGCCTCGCTGATTCTGTGGGGGCCACCCGGGGTCGGCAAGACCACCATCGCGCGGCTGCTCGCGGCGCGGTCGGGCCTCCATTTCGTGCAGCTTTCCGCCGTGTTCTCGGGCGTCGCCGACCTCAAGCGCGCGTTCGACGAGGCCGGCAAGCGGCGCCGCGTGGGGCAGGGCACCTTGCTGTTCGTCGACGAAATCCATCGCTTCAACCGCGCCCAGCAAGACGGCTTCCTTCCCGTGGTCGAGAATGGGACGGTGACCCTGATCGGCGCGACGACGGAGAACCCCTCCTTCGCGCTCAACGGCGCCTTGCTGTCGCGTTGCCAGGTGCTGGTGCTGCGCCGGCTCGACGACGCAGCACTCGAACTGATCCTTGCCCGCACCGAAGCCGAAGCCGGCCGCGCGCTGCCGATCGATGAACCGGCGCGGACGGTGCTGCGAGCGATGGCGGATGGCGACGGCCGATACCTCATCAACATGGCCGAGCAGGTGCTCGCATTGCCTTCCAACACGCCGACGCTCGAAACGTCGGCCTTGACGGAACTCCTCGCCCGGCGCGCGGCGCTGTACGACAAGGACCGCGAGGAGCACTACAATCTCATTTCTGCGCTGCACAAGTCGCTGCGCGGCTCCGATCCGGACGCGGCACTCTACTGGTTCGCGCGAATGCTCCACGGTGGCGAGGACCCGCGCTACATCGCGCGCCGCCTGCTTCGGTTCGCGGCCGAGGATGTCGGCATGGCGGACCCGCGGGCGCTAGACCAGACGCTGGCAGCTTGGGAGGCCTACGAGCGGCTGGGCAGCCCGGAAGGCGAGTTGGCGCTGGCGCAGGCCGTGGTCTATCTCGGCACCGCGCCCAAGTCGAACGCCATCTACACCGCGTTCGGCGCGGCGCGGGGGGCCCCCCAGTCCACCCGCCGCCGCAAGCCCCCCCCCGCCCTAC
>CAXUIE010000504.1:0-2104 GCA_964250825.1 uncultured Acidisphaera sp.
GCGCGACTGTCGAGACCGGCGAAGGTCAGCGCAGCCAGGTGGGGCTGCTGGCCAGCGGCAACAGCTTCGCCACCTCCACCGGCACTTCCACGACCGGCTCCTACATGCGCGACGTGTTGCGCGCATTGGCAACGATCGGCTCGCTCAGCAACGGCCAGGCAAGCGCGGGCGGGTTCCAGGCCCTGGTGCAGGACACGCGCACCAGCCTCGGCAACGCGATCTCCGCAATGGGCGACGACGTGGGCGTGTTAGGCAACAAGCAAACCCAGCTCGCGACGGCGAAGACGGAGCTTGGGGACACGATGACCGCGCTCAACGGCCAGGTGTCATCGGCCGAGAACGTCGACATGGCAACCACTTTGTCGAACATCACTCAAACCCAAACCCAGCTGCAAGCCTCCTATCAGCTCATCGCTGGCGAGAGCGGGCTGTCGCTCGTCAAATACCTTTCCGGATGAAGCCACGAAATCTTCCGGCGGCTTCACGCTCCCTTAACCACGGACCGCCATGATGGCGACAGGCCCGCAAAAAGGCGGGGGCATGCGAACACAATTGGACACCGAAGGTAAGAGACCATGTCCCTGAACTCCGTCAATACCAACATGGGCGCCATGATCGCGCTCAACTCGCTGAACCAGACCAACTCGCAGCTAGCGTCGGTGCAGAAGCAGATCTCCACCGGCTATCGCGTGTCAGATGCCTCCGACGATGGCGCGGCGTTCGCGATCGCCCAGCGGGTCCGCTCCGACGTCGGCGCGCTCACCACGGCGAACCAGCAGCTCGGCGGCGTCCAGGGTCTCCTGCAAACCACCACCGCCGGCCTGACGAACGTTTCCAACCAGATGAGCAACATGCGCCAGGTGCTCACCGATCTCGCGAGCGGCAACACGGTTGGCGACGCCCGCACGCAGGACATCTCCAACTACAACTCCATGCTTGCCCAGATGAAGACCGACATCACCGACGCGACCTACAATGGCAAGACGCTGATCGGCAACATCGGCTCCGGCACGTCGGGCTTCGGCGCGGTCAACGTGGTGCGCAACGAGGTCGGCTCGACCTACAACATTGGCACCTTCAGCGGGGCGGCGCTGTACAGCTCGCTCACCATCTCGTCGTCGATCACGGCGGGGGCGGCGGCGGCGCTCATCACCGCTGGGGGCAGCTTCCTGAGCCAGTTCAGCTCGGTCGGTTCGCAGCTCAACGCCTACGGCGCGGCGACCAACTACATCACCAGCCAGGTCAGCTACAACAACGACAAGATCGACGCGCTGAACGGCGGGCTCGGCTCCTTGATCGACGCGGACCTCGCGAAGGAATCGGCGCAGCTGCAGGCCCTGCAGATCCGCCAGCAGCTCGGCACCCAGTCGCTGTCGATCGCCAACCAGGCGCCGCAAAGCCTGCTCAGCCTGTTCAAGTAATCCCGACCGGGGCGGGCGATACGCCCGCCCTGCGTCGCCCTCGGCCGGTTTCGCCGGCGCCGTGACGTCGCGAAGGTTCCCTTCGCGTATCGCGAACCAGGAAGGCGCAATGTCGAACCTAGTCTTGGAGCTGCGGCCGGGGGAGACGATGATCGTCAACGGCGCGCCCATCCGCTTCCGGACGAAATCCCGCATCGAGCTGACGGCCAAGGCGCGCTTCCTGTTCGGCAAGCAGATCATGCCGCCCGACCAGGCCGACAGCCCGGCCCGGCGGATCTATTTCGCGCTGCAATCGGCCTATATCGGCGCGGACGAGGAGCGGGTGCGCGGCCTCGCCAGCGCGCGCGCGCTCATCGAAGCGTTCAAGTCGGCCACCACCTCCGCGCTGGCTTGCGAAATCCTCGACCGAGCACTTTCCCACGCGGAAGCTGACGATTGCTACCAGGCGCTGAAGCTCGCCCGGCGGATTATCCGGCACGAGGACTCGGTGCTCGGCCGAGCGTCGGAGCCGCCCCGGTCCTCCGACGCCTCTCAACCCCAGGAACTCGCATGCAGACCCTGACGCGCGCCGCGCGCGCCTACGACATCGCGTCCTCCCATCGAAGCGCACGCGAGCAGGAAGCCGACGTGTTCCGACGCGCCAACGGGGCGCTCCGCGTCGGGCGGAGCGGCCGGCCGCTGGC
>CAXUIE010000505.1:0-2073 GCA_964250825.1 uncultured Acidisphaera sp.
GTTCCGATCGCGGCGGCCAATGGGAGCACGGCCGGCTTGCCCGGGGCATCCTTGCGCCCCGGCCCATCCAAGATGTCGATCGCGCCACCTTTGGCCAGCGTCCGCCACTGAATCTGCGCGCCGTGCGCGACCACGATCTCGGCCTGGCCCGCGCCACCCGTGTAGCCGCGCACGTTGCCGGGAAACGGCACCGGGTCGCCGATCGCCGCCGGCGTGTTGAAGCGCAGCAGCACGCGGTCACCGTCGCGCGACACCTGATAGGCGACGGCGTTCGGGAAAACGAACGCGATCCGGCTGAAGCCGCGATGGTCGCCTCCGAGCACGCGCGCCGCGTCCTCGCCGCGCGCGCTACCGGCGGCGTAGAGCCACACGAGGAAAAGCAGGGCAAGGCGGCAGCCCCGCATCAATCGAAGCTGGCCAGCAGCTCGTCGATGTCGGACTGCCCCATGGCCGCGGCCGGCAGCTGCGGCCCGTTCAGCAGCGCGCCTTCTCCATCGACGGCTCCCTCCGCGCGGGAATGCCGCGCCGCGCCGAAGGTCATCACCATCTGCGCGATCTTGGCCTCGATCGCCTTCAGGGTGGACACCACCTTGGTGATGCGCTGGCCGGTGATGTCCTGAAAGCTGCACGCCTCGTAGATCTGCGTCGTCGCGTCCTGCAGCCGGCTCGCCGCGTCGCCCGTCAGCGCCGAACCCACGCCATCCAGGGTTTCGCAGGCCTCCAGTATCTGGTGGGTCGCCGCCGCGGTGTGCGCGACGATGGCGTCGAGCTCGTCGGTGGCGGACGGGATGTGGCTCGCCGTGATGTCGCCCACGCGCAACGCCGCGATCTCGGCCTTGGCGGACGCGATAGCGCGCCCGAGCTCTTCGACCCCGTCGAGCAGGGCGTCGTCGTGGCCGGCGGGGCTGCTCGGCGGGGTACCGAGCACGGCGCGCATCACATCGGCGACCAGGTCCGGCGCGGCTCCCGGATGGCGGCCGCGAACGGCGGAAAGCCGGCCGGCGACGGCACAGACGGTCTCGATGATGGCGTCAGCCATGTCCGAGCACCTTCTCGATCTTGCCCTTCAAGGTTTCCGCGTTGAACGGCTTGACGATGTAGTTGGACACGCCGGCCTGCTTCGCCGCGACCACGTTCTCCGTCTTGCTTTCGGCGGTGATCATGATGAACGGGAGCGCTTGCAGCCGGCCGTCGGCGCGGACTTCCTGGAGCAGCTGCAGGCCGGTCATCGGCGCCATGTTCCAGTCGCTGATCACCAGGCCGAAATTGCCGGCGCGGAGCTTGACAAGCGCGTCCGCCCCGTCCGTCGCCTCTTCGACGTTGTTGAACTCGATCTGCTTGAGCAGATTGCGGATGATCCGCAGCATCGTCTTGTAGTCATCGACGATCAGCACGTTCATCGATTTGTCGATCGGCATCGCGTGTCCTCAAATAACCGGAACGGTTTTGCTCAGCCGCCCGCCGGAGCCGGGTCGGCGTTGGCGCGGTTGCGCATTTGCGCGAGTTCCGTGGTCACCTGCCGCGCCTTTTCGGGCTGCATCGCCGCCATCACCGCCGCCGCCTTGGCTTCCTTCATGCGGTCGACGACCTGCAGCAGCACGGTCATGTCGAGGTCGTTGAAAATCGCCGCGGCGTCGCGCGGCTTCATCGCCTCGTACAGCTTCACCATGCCCTGCCAGTTCGCTTGGTCGCGCGCGCGGCGCGCCGCTTCGAGGGCCTCCAGCCGCGCTTGCAGCGCTTGCAGCTCATCGACGCGCGCGGCGATTTTGTGCTCGGCGGCCGCCAGCACCGCCTCGCGCGACGAAACCGCCGCCTCTCGCGCGTCAAGCTCCTGTCGCCGCTGCCGCAGTTCCAGCAGGATGGTCCGCTCGCTGTCGCTAACCGGCGGGGGCTCGGGCGGAGCAGACGGAGCGGCGGGAGCGGCTGGCTTCGTCGCGGCAGCCGGACCGCCGGCAGACTTCGCGCTCGGGGGCGCGGGCGGTTCGCTCGGCCCGCTGGCCGCCGGCTCCGCCGCTTGCGCTGGCAGCACCGCGCGCGCCAAGTTGGCGGCCTTCACGACGAGAAGGGACGCGC
>CAXUIE010000506.1:0-2064 GCA_964250825.1 uncultured Acidisphaera sp.
AACCTCACACGTGCTCGCGCGTCCGTTCCCTGCGGAACTTGGCCTTCACCCATTCCCGGCTGCTTTGGAACGTCACGTACAGCATCGGAATGAGAAAGATGCCGACGGCGCTCGCGCCGATCATGCCGGAGAACACCGCGGTGCCGACCGCGCGCCGGCTCAGCATGGCCGCTCCCTGAGCCCACACGAGCGGGACCAGGCCGAGGATGAAGGCGATGGAGGTCATCATCACCGCGCGGAACCGCATCCGGGCGCCTTGCTCGGCGGCTTCGCGGATCGGCATGCCGGTTTCCCGCTGGTCTTTGGCGAACTCGACGATGAGGATGCCGTTCTTGGCGGCCAGCGCGATCAGCACCACCAAGCCGATCTGCGCGTACAAATCGAGCGACAGGCCGGAGATCATGAGGCCGGCGAAGGCGGCGAGCACGCCAACCGTGACCGAAAGCAGCACCGGAACCGGAATCACCCAGCTCTCGTACAGCCCCACCAGGAACAGATAGGCGAACAGCACGGCGAGGCCAAGAATGGCGCCGGTCTGGCCCGAGGCTTGGATCTCCTGATACGCGGTGCCCGTCCACTCGAACGAGTAGCCGGCCGGCAGCGTCTTGGCCGAGATCTGCGCCATGGCGGCCAGCGCGTCACCGGAGGAGACGCCCGGCTTCGGCCCGCCGTTGATCGTCACTGATCGGTAGTTGTTGTATCGGCTGATCACCTGCGGGCCGAGGATGATGCGCGTGTCGGCGATCGCCTGCAGCGGCACCATGGTGCCGACGTTGTTGCGCACGTAGGTCTTGAACACGTCGCGCTGATCGCTCCGATCGCGCGCCTCGCCCTCGATGTTCACCTGCCATGTGCGGCCGAACAAGTTGAAGTCGTTCACGTAGATGCCGCCCAGGGTGGCTTGCAGGGCGGTGAACACGTCAAGGATCGAGAGGCCGAGCGCCTGCGCCTTCTCGCGGTCGATGTCGAGATAGATCGACGGGTTGGTCGGCGTGAAGGTCGAGAACACGCGGGCGAGCCGCGGGTCCTGGTTGGCCGCCCCGACCAGCCCTTGCACGACGCCGCCCATGGAGGCCGGGTCGGCGCCTTCGAGGTTTTGCAGCTGATACTCGAACCCGCCGCTGGTCGAGAGGCCGATGATCGGCGGCAGATTGAACGGGAACGCGTTGGCGGTGCGGATCTGCTGCATGGCGCCGAACACCCGGCCGATGACCGCCTGCGCCCGCGCGCTCGCCGCCGTGCGATCGGCGAACGGCTTGAGCCGGGCGACAAGGAACGCGGAGTTGGACTGGTTGCCGCCGTCGAGCAGGGAGAAGCCGACGATGGAGAGGAGGCCTTCGATTTCCGGCATCGGCCGGATCATCTTCTCGATCTGCTCCACCGTGGCGCGGGTGCGCGCCACTGAGGCGCCATCCGGGAGCTGGACGGAAATGAAGAACGCACCCTGGTCCTCCTCAGGAAGGAAGCCCGTGGGCGTCACACGCGCCAAGCCGAAGATGCCGCCCGCGCACAACGCGATCAGCACGACGGACAACACCCCGACTCGCACCAGACGGCGAACCACCGCGGCGTAGCCGTCGCGCACGTGGTCGATGCCGCGCATCACGCCTCCGAGGATGCCGCGGCGCGGGCCGCTGTGGCGGAGGAACACGGCGCACAGCGCGGGCGAGAGCGTCAGGGCGTTGATCGCCGAGATCAGCATGGCGACGCTGATGGTGACGGCGAATTGCCGAAACAGCTGGCCCGAGATGCCGGGGATGAAGCCGACCGGCACGAACACCGACAACAACACGAGGGTAATGGCGACGATGGGGGCCGTGATCTGCCCCATGGCCTTCTTGGTGGCGGCGGCGGGGGAAAGGTCTGGCTCCTCCTCCATCACGCGTTCGACGTTCTCCACCACCACGATGGCGTCATCGACGACGATGCCGATCGCCAGCACCAAAGCGAGAAGCGACACCGTGTTGGCGGAGAACCCCGCCGCGAGCAGGATGGCGAAGGTGGCGATGAGGCTGACCGGCACCGCGACCGTCGGGATAATGGTGGCGCGCAGGCTGCCGAGGA
>CAXUIE010000507.1:0-2061 GCA_964250825.1 uncultured Acidisphaera sp.
CTCGTAAACGGAGGGGGTTCGCTTCTCCTCCTCCCCTTGCGTGAGAAGGTCGGAAGGAGGCGCTTGCCGGCATGACGGCGGCCCCCGTCCACCTCGCGGGCGAGCGACTGCTGCTTGATCCCGCCGGCGCGCTGGTGTGGCCGGAGGCGCGGCTGCTGGCCGTCTCCGACCTTCATCTGGAGAAAGGATCGTCCTACGCGAGCCGAGGCATGCTGCTTCCGCCGTGGGACACGCGCGTCACGCTCGACCGCCTTCACCTGCTGCTGCGCCGTTGGCAGCCTCGCACGGTGGTCGCCCTGGGCGACAGCTTCCACGACCGCGCCGGGGCGAGCCGGCTGCCTTCGGGCGAGCTCGCCCGGCTGGCCGAGATGACGCACCGCGCGCGGTTCGTCTGGGTGCTCGGCAACCACGACCCTCACCCGCAACCCGGCCTTGAGGGCGCCTGGGTGGAGGAGCATAGCGCCGGCCCGTTCCTGTTCCGCCATCAGGCGCGCGTGCGGGCCGAGGGCGAGCTCAGCGGCCACTATCACCCGAAGGCCGCGATCCCCGCGCGCGGCTGCGAGGTGAGCCGCCCGTGCTTCGTGGCCGACGCGCGCCGCATCATGCTGCCCGCCTTCGGGGCCTACACGGGCGGCTTGGACATCCGCGACCCCGCCATCGCCCGCCTGTTCCCGCGCGACGCTCGGGCATTCCTGCTGGGGCGGGAGCGGCTGTTCAGTTTCGGCGTGCGGGACGGATCTAGGACCTGACGGGCCGCGTGTCCGCCTGAGTGGCCGCAGCGGAGCTGAGCAGCATAGGTCTGAGAGGGTATCGGAAGCGGCAGCGCGACCCGAGCGACACCGATCCCGGCATCATCGCTTGGCGCTCGCCCCCCTTCCGTCATATTGAGGCCGGCGGCATGCCGCAGTGGAAGAGTTGACTAGCCTCTGCGCGGGCGCACACGTCCCGCACGGAGCAGAAAAAGACCATGACAACGACCGCTTCGCTGCCACGGGCGATCCATCCCTCGCCTCGCCGCGCTACCGGAGCCGTCGCCACCGCGTTCGCCTTGCTGCTTTGCGCGCTGGCGAGCCTCGGCGCCTGGGCGACGGTAGAGCGTCCGGCGGCCCCGCCCGACTTCACCGGCGAGGTGGGGGGCCTCGCCTTTTCTCCGTTCCAGCGAGGGCAAAGCCCCGAACGCGGCGCCTATCCGGACCGCGCCCAGATCCGCGCCGACCTGGTGCGGGCGGCCGCCATCAGCGGCCGGGTGCGCACCTACAGCGTGCAGGGCGTGCTGGGTGACATACCCGGGCTCGCCAGCGACCTACCGCTCCGCATCACCCTCGGCGCCTGGCTTGACCGCGACCCCCAAAGCAACGCGGCGGAGCTCAATCGGCTGGTCGCCGCGGCGCGCGTCCACCGCAACGTCGCGCGCGTCCTGGTCGGCAACGAGACCCTGTTGCGCGAGGATCTGACGCCAGCGCAGCTTGTCGCCGCAATCACGGCCGTACGCCAGCGCGTGCGCGTGCCGGTGTCGACCGCCGAGCCGTGGCATGTCTGGCTAGCGCATCCGGAGCTCGCGCAAGCGGTGGATTTCATCACCATCCACCTGCTGCCGTATTGGGAGGGGCTGCCGGTCGAAGCATCGCTCCGCTTCGTGCTGGACAAGCTCCGCGCGGTGGAGGCGGCGTATCCCGGCAAGCACGTCGTCATCGGCGAGGTGGGCTGGCCGTCGGACGGCGTCGACGTCGGCGGCGCGCGCGCCAGCCGGGTGAACCAGGCGATCTTTCTACGCGGGTTCTTCAACGTCGCCCGGCGACGAAATCTCGACTACTTCGTCATGGAAGCGTTCGACCAGCCCTGGAAGACCAGCTTCGAAGGCCGCGCCGCCGGCTATTGGGGCATCATGGATCTCGACCGGCAGCCGAAATGGGCGATGACGGGCGCGGTGTCGGAAACGCCCGCCTGGCGCGCCTGGGCGCTCGGCAGCACGTTGCTCGCCGGCCTGCTGGCCGCCGCCCTGCTGTCGCGCCGCCCGGACATCCGCCTCGCGGGCAAGCTGATCTTGGCCACGCTTGCGCA
>CAXUIE010000508.1:0-2060 GCA_964250825.1 uncultured Acidisphaera sp.
CAAGCACCCGACGCCGATCACCGGGGTCGAGAACACCTGCGCGGCGGGGCTCATGGAGATGAAGGTTATGGAGATGCCGGCGAGCGAGCCGAGCAGGGCGGCGCGCGGGGTGATGCGGCGGATCACCGGGCCGATGAAGCCGCCGATCATCAGCACGAAGCTTTGCACGAACACCCAGGTGAGCCCGGCTTCCCACGCCTGCACCGGGTCGTGCGTCGCAAGCAGGATCGGCAGCATGACGACGAAGGTGACCACGAACATGTGCGGCACGCTGATGCCGGACGGCAGCGCGCACACGTCGTCCCGCCCGGTCCGTTTCGCGAGGCGGTAGGCGAGGAAGGCGTAGTAGCCGGTGCTGAGGCAGAGCATCAGGCCGAGGGCGGGGAGGATACGGCCGAACACGAGGTCGTCCGGCATCTTGAGCACGAACCGCAGGAGCCCGGTCAGCACCAGCACGTTGACCAGGATGTTGGTACCGAAGCCGAACAGCGCGTTCCAGTCGCCGGGAACCCAAAGTTTCGGCCTGCGCGCCGTTGTCGTGACGCCGCTCATCGCTCCATGCCCTCAAGCGCGGGCACGCGTTCGCCCGGGCCTTCCAGTGCAGCGATCAGGTCCGTGGACTGGCCAACCCAGCCGAAGATCCCGCCCTGGGCGGAGATCATCTTGAGGGCAGCCGTCTGGAACTCGGGGAAGTAGGACGCGACGCAGTCGGCCAGCACCAGGCAGTCGTAACCACGGTCGTTCGCCTCCCGGACCGTGGTGTTGACGCAAACCTCGGTGGTGACGCCGGTGACGACGAGTTGCCGGACGTTTCGGTGCAGCAGGATCGCCTGGAGATCGGTGGCGAAGAAGGCGCCCTTGCCGGGCTTGTCGATCACCGGCTCGCCCGGCGCGGGGTAAAGCTCGGGGATGGTGTCGTGGCCGGCCTCACCCCGCACCAGGATGCGCCCCATCGGGCCTTCGTCGCCGATGGTCACCGCGCTTCGGCCGCGCACCCGCTTGGAAGGCGGCAGATCGGCGAGGTCGGCGCGATGGCCTTCGCGCGTATGGATGACGAGCAACCCGGCCGCCCGCCACGCTTGGAGCAATCGTCGATTAGGCTCGATCGCGCCCCGCAGCCGGGACACGTCATTGCCGAGCATCGCCCCGAAGCCGCCCGGCTCGAGGAAGTCGCGCTGCATGTCGATGATCAGCAGCGCCGCCCGGGACGGATCGAACTCGAATTCATAGGGGTCCGCCGGAATCGCCCCCAAGGCCGCCTCCGTTCCGCTCGATCGCGGAACGGAGATGAGCAAATATCGTGCCGGGTAGGTTACGAGCCGGCCTTCATTCGGCTTAGTCCCCGGCGGCCCGTTTCCGTTCGGAAAAATCCTCGGTCGGGATGGCGATGCCGCCGCCGCGACGCGCGCTCAGTGAACCGGGCGTCGGGTCACTCGCGACAACCGTGCGGCCATAGGCGGGGATGGTCGGGATCGCGTCTTCGGCGAGCGGCGCCATCCACTTCTTGCGCTTGAGCGCCGCCGCGATGAACGGCGCCAGTTCCGCCTGCTTGCGGGCGTCCCGCTCCGCCTGGTCGGCCTTGAGCGCCGGCATCACCTCGGCGGCGAACAGTTCCAGCGACTGGACGATGTGGTCGTGCCGATTGCGCCCCGCCTGCTGGACGAAGATCACCTGGTCGACGCCGGAGTCCTGATACTGCTTCATGCGGCTGACGAGCTGCTCGGGCGTGCCGATCCCGTTGCCCTGCGCCGGGGGCAGGGCGTCGCGGGCCAGCTCGAAGCGGTCCCACACATTGGTCGTGGCGGGCTTGTGCTGGCCGTAGACGTAGAAGTGGCCGAGCGCGAAGCCGAAATACTGGAAGCCCTCCTGGCCGCGCGCCTTGGCCTCCTCCTCCGAGTGGTGCACCGAGAAGCCGGTCGCCATCGCGATGTTGGCGTTGACGCTGTGCCCAATCGGCACGCATTGCTCGGACTTGATGATGTCGTAGTACTCACCCGCCCACTTGGCCGCCTCTTCCGGGTCGACGAAGGCGAAGGCCAGCGCGCCGATCCCGTTGCGCG
>CAXUIE010000509.1:0-2058 GCA_964250825.1 uncultured Acidisphaera sp.
GGGGTGGTGCGCGGCGGCCTCGGCCGCGGCTTTGGCGCGCCCGGCCCGGGCGGCCGGCAGGGCCTGGACGCGTGAGGCGTTCGAGGACGCGATGGGCCGCTCCGGCCGTCCGGTCAGCCTCACCGACGCGCAATTCGAGGCGATCCAGGCCCGCAAGCCGGCCGCCATCAAGCTGATCGACCGGTATCTGACGGAGCGGCAGGGGGCGTCCGACCCGCGCGTGATCGCCGCGTTCCAAACCGTGCCGCGCGAGTATTTCCATTATGTGTATCCGGAGCACCGCGCGACGCCGGGGGACGCATACGAGGACACGCCGAAGCCTTGGGCGCTCGGCTACGGCTCGGCGCTGTCAGATTATCTCGGCCAAGCCTACATGACGCAGATATGCAAGCCGGGGCCGGGCGACGTGACGCTGGAGGTCGGCACCGGCAGCGGCTTTCAGAGCTCGATCCTGTCGCGCATCGTCAAGATGGCCTACTCGATCGAGATCGTCGAGCCGCTCGGCCACGCGGTGTCGAAGATCTTCGCCCCGCTCGGCTACGACAACGTCCACACCCGCGTCGGCGACGGCTATTACGGCTGGCCGGAGGTGTCGGGCGGGTTCGACATCATTATCGTGACCTGCGCCGCGCAGTACGCGCCGCCCGAACTGTTCAAGCAAATGAAGCCGGGCGGGCGGATGATCATTCCCATCGGTCAGCCGTTCAAGCGCGGCCAGGTGCTGTACGTCTACACCAAGGACGCCGACGGCAGGATCCATTCCCGCCGCGACGTGGGTGTGTTCTTCATACCGATGACCGGGGCGATGATGAAGAACGCCGCTCCTCCGGGAACGCCGATCGCGCCGGCGCGGAACCCTGCGTCGGCGGAGCCCACGCAGGCGAACGAGGCTCCAAAGAACGCCGGAGAAGAGTAGCGTTCACCGGTCGCGCGCCTGCCGCGCGATGGGGGGCTGAGCTCTTCCGCTGATAAAGCGCGCGGGCCGCCACTTCGGCCGCCCAGCCTCGCGTCGATCGCGCGAAGGAAAAGTCATCGACGGTGACGCGCGAGTTGGCAAACACAGCCTTGTAGGGATCATCGCCTTGCATGAAGTCCAAACCGGAAAGCTTTGCGTCGTTGCACCATGCGAGAAGCTTCGCAAGCAGCAGGCTGCCGGGAGAAAAGCGCGCCCACGCGATGTCATAGCTTGGCATGTAGTAATAAAGCACGTTGCGATGAATAAAACCCAGATGCGTCGCGATGATCTGTTTGCCGCGCGCCAGCCACGATAAATGCAGGCTTCCAAGTTCGCCGGCAGCGTCGGCCAGTCGTGTAAGCAGCGCTGCCGCGGACGAAGGATCATCGAACAGGCCGCTTCTCGCGTTCTGGACTGCCCAGCTTGTCTTTTGATCTATCAATGCGTCCATAACAGCCTGCGGCGCTCGCCCGACTGTGTGGACGTTGAAGCTGATTTGCTCGCGATCCCCGAGCCGTCGCTCCATTTGCCTGAGACGCTTGCGCTTCTTTGGAGCAAGCTCCTCGAACCATGCGTCGGCGGATGACCAAGTGTTCCGGAAGTAGTAAAGCGACTTGCTCCGAGCTTGGCGACCGAACTCTGCCAGCGCCGCTCGGCAGCTGCAATCGGCATGGACGCTGCGTATAAAAGCGAGGTCGTACGTCCGACTTTTCCGAATCACACGCCACAGATCAATGCCGTCTTCGTCCCGATCGAGAATCGTGTCGCTGTAATCCAGGACGTTCGCGCCTCCCCACTCAAGAATGCGAAGCCCATAGCGTTGCATGATGACCAGCGGCGCCAGGGCCACGAGGCGTCCCTGACGGCGTCCGGCAACGATGTGGAGCGCCCGACCGCTCGACCGGCCGTAGACATCCCACCAAGCATTGAAGAACGCCGGGTCGGTGAAGAGTTGTCGCCCGGCCCTCAACTGGAGGTTTCTCCAGTCGTGGAACAAGGCCCGCAGGGCGGCCTCGGACGAGACGACCTCTATCTCCATCACTTAACCCTAGGTGTCGCTGCCAAGGAGGTTGTCCCTGGCGATACGGGTGATGGGTGGTTTA
>CAXUIE010000510.1:0-2053 GCA_964250825.1 uncultured Acidisphaera sp.
CCGCCGGGGGGGGTGCCGGCCCTGGCGGCGGGGCGCCGTTGAACGCGTAGCGCACCCCGACCAGCAGCGACTGGTTATACTGGTTGCGCAGATCGAAGTTGCCCGATCCGACCGCGGGTGGCCTGCCCTGCGCGGCGTTCGCGGTAAAGCCGGTGGGGCCAATGGTTTCGAAGAAGCGATACTCCGTGGTCAGCGAAAGCCCGGGCACGTTCGGGACCGGAAACGACAACCCGGCGATGACCTGGTACGCGAAGTTGCCTTCGGTGTCGTTGGCGCGCAGCCCGAACGGATAGTTGGAACCGGTGGCAGTGATGTTGTGGAGGTTGGTCCAGGCGTAACCGGCGCCGACGCCGAGATAGGGGTAAAGCCAGGGAAAGCCGATATCCAGGTCAAACAGCGCGTTCGCCATCACGCCGTAAGAGCGGATGTCGCCGTTCAGCGCCGTCGGGAACGCCGTCCCGGTCAGCTGGCGTGGCGAGGACTGGCGGTAATCGCCCTCGAGTTCGATCCGCGCGCCATTCCCGAACCCGTATCCGAGGCTGCCCGCTCCAACGAAACCGCTCGTGTCCGAGAAGTCGAGTTTGGGTGTGCGCAGTGCCGGCGACGACCGGACCTCGACCCCTTCGAGAAAATTGTAGCCGCCGCCGGCGCCGATATAGAGGCCCTGAAATGGCTGCGCTCGAGCGACGATCGGGGAGGCCAGCAGGCTCGACGCGAGCAAAGCAACACGGACCCGCATTCGTTCCTTCCTTCATTCCTATGCCGGGTCAACGGCACAAGCAACCTCGCTAGCACGGCTTCACCGCTGCGACATACGGCGTTCGTATCAATCCCGAACGTCGGCAACAGCGCAAGCAGCGGCTCGCCCGAACGCGAGCGGGGCGCCTCGCGACGCCCCGCTCCGTTCAACGACCCAGGATCGGCCCTGGTTAGCGAATGATGATTTCCACCCGCCGATTCTGCGGCTCGCGCACGCCCGGGCCGGTCTGGACGAGCAGGTGCGTCTCGCCAAAACCCTGGACGGTAATCGCGTTGCGGGGCACGCCGTCCTTGACGAGCTCCGCGGCAACCGCCTGGGCACGCCGGACGGACAGGCGCTGGTTATACGCCGCGGTGCCCGACGTGTCGGTGTAGCCGTTGACCTCTAGACGCGTGTACTGCACCCGCGTGGAGTTCTGCGCAGCCTCCCCAATGATCTGCCGCGCGCGGTCGGTCAGGTTGTAGCGATCCCAGTCGAAGAACACGAGATAGGAGCGCGACGGAGCCGGCGCGGGCGCTGCAACCGGAGCGGGCGCTGGAGGCGGGGGCGCCGCAGCGTTGAACGCGTAGCGCACGCCGAACAGGATGCTATGGTCGCCCTGCATACCCGACTTGGTCTTGATGTAGCTGCGCCCGGCGGCCGTGTCGACCGCGCCGTGGTATGTTGGCCCATCAAGAACACCGAAGTAACGATACTCCGTCGTCAGGTAAAGGCCGGGAACGGCTTGGATCGGATAAGCCACGCCCGCGATGCCCTGGTACGCGAAATCCCCGGCCGTGTCATTGGATTTCTGGTAATACGGATAGTTCGTTCCGTATGTGTGCAAGTTGAGGAACTGCGTCTCCGCGTAGCCCGCGCCGACGCCGATGTAGGGCTGAACCGGAAGCGGCACGCCGAACAGGAGGCCGGGATCGAAGTCATAAAACACGTTAGCCATACCGCCGTAAGTCATCTCGTTGCCGCCCGAGGCCGTCGGGAACGGCGTCCCGCTGGCTTGGCGCAACCGGTTCTCGCGGTAGTTTCCTTCAATTTCGACCCGCAAACCGTTGCCGAAGCCGTAACCAAGACTGACGACAGCCACGGGGCCGACATCGTATAACTTCTTGACGCCGGTGTTCACGCCAGAAGGAACGCCGCCTAAGCCGGAACCAAAGATGGCGCCGGCGCCCGGCCCGTTCACGACCTGCAGGCCGCGGACGTTCTGATCCTGCCGAATGTTCACGCCTGCGCCGGCACCAACGTAGAGGCCGTCAACCGGCTGCGCCTTTGCCGCAAACGGCGCGGCCAGTATCG
>CAXUIE010000511.1:0-2050 GCA_964250825.1 uncultured Acidisphaera sp.
GCGTTGGAACGTGTTGCGGCCAATGATCGAACCGTTGGCCCCGCCGTCGCGCAGGGCCGCGGCGTGGCGTTCCTGTTGAACGACCGCGCCGATCTCGTGGCGGGAAGCGGCTGCGACGGGGCGCATGTGGGCCAGGACGACATGGCGGCCCGCGACGCCCGCCGCCTGCTCGGCCCCGACCGGATGCTCGGCGTCACCTGCCACGGCAGCCGCGACCTCGCGATGGAGGCCGGCGAGGACGGGGCGGACTACGTGGCGTTCGGCGCCTTCTTCCCGAGCGGCACCAAGGAGGTCACCCGCCGCGCCGATCCGGCGATCCTGCAATGGTGGTCGGAGCTGATGGAGCTGCCCTGCTGCGCCATCGGCGGCATCACGGCGGAGAACTGCGCGCCCCTGGTGCGGGCCGGTGCGGATTTCCTTGCCGTGGTGGGGGCCGTGTGGTCGCACCCGGACGGGCCGGGGACCGGGGTGCGGGCGCTAAACGAGGCGATCCGGGCGGCGCATTGATCGATTGATCTTCCTTTCAGACGACCTCGGCTAAGTTGCTTATGGTCGCGCAACGCAAGCCAGTCCGTGACCGCTGAGATGGTAGGAGAACGACTCGCGCAATAAGCGTCCCGGTTTGTGCCGGGCGATGTGAGCGCACTGCTCAAAACCTGCGAATGCGAGGAAACACGGCGACCGCTGAAACGAACAGGCTCGAGACGCCCATCTGCTGAAACACTTCGAGCGTGTTCAGCTCATCCCAATGCTCGACGAACAGGCCGTCGCGTACCCGCCATATGTCGATCGAGCGCATGGTGAGGTCCGCGCCTGTGGCAGGGATGCCCATGAAGGGGCCGGTATGCCGTCCCCGATAGGTAAAGCGACCGACGACGGAGGCACCCGCGACCAGCACATCCTCGACCGTCACCCGCGTGTCCGCGATCGTCGCGAACCAATGGCCCATGAACTCGATCAGTCTCGCGCGACCGGGGCCGACATGCGGGTTGTGATTGAAGTAATCTTCCACGACCAGCTCGGCGAAGCGGGAAGCGTTGTGACCATTCATTATCTCGGCGAACAGGTGGGCGAGGCGCTCGGGGTTGTGCATGATCGACTCCCATGACCATCAAGAAATACGATTCCGTATCACTTTATTCGTAGGACGGCACCGTATCGCATGCAAGCGGCTGACCCGCCCCCTCCCGCGCGACGGTGGAAACCCGACGATCCACGACGCAGGCGCGTCGCTGACAAGCGCCAAGCGATCATCGACGCCGCGCGTCCCATCTTTCTCGCGCAGGGGTGGACGGGTGCGAGCCTCGAGAGGGTCGTGGCCGAGAGCGGCATCTCCAAGATGACCGTGTACCGGCATTTCGGCACCAAGGAGGAGCTGTTCGAGGCGCTGGTCGACGGCATGTGCGCGCGGATGGCGCAACAGGCCGAGGAGGCGCCGTTGCCGCCCGAGGATCATCCGACGAGGAATCGGCTCCGGTCCGAGGCCGAGGAGTTCACGGCCGCGCTTACCCAACGCGACGCTCTCGCGCTCTACCGCGTGATCATCGCGGACGGCTGGCGCTTTCCTACGCTTGCGCGCGCGTTCGAGCAGTCGGGAGTTTCCGTCCTTCGTAGGCGTATAGCCGCGATTCTGTCAGGTGCGGTTCCCAAGGAGGAGGTCACCACTCGCGCGTCCGGGTTCATCAGTCTGGCGCTTGGCGACGCCTACCTTGAGGCTGCGATTGGGTTGGCCGGGGCGGACTTGCCCGACCGCTTTGCGGTACAGATCGGGACGGCGATAGACTTCGCGCTATCGCCTACATAATCGTTCAACAAACAGCCGCCTAATGCATCCAGTCCTCCGCAGCGACATTAGCTAATCGAGGGTTCCTGCCGCGCTGCCCATCCCTGCTCACAACCGCTGACCCTTGGTCCAGTACGACCCGCGGAGCGGTGAACGCCTCCCGACTCGACGGATCGATGCGGAGCCGCTTCGGCGGTTCTGCACATCTGCGGTCCGGGGAGGCCCGATCGCTGCCGAACGCGACCGCGAACCCGGTGGATCCATGGT
>CAXUIE010000512.1:0-2046 GCA_964250825.1 uncultured Acidisphaera sp.
CTCCTCCACACGCAGGGGAAAGCTCATCTCGATGATCTCGATCGGCGTGTTCGACATGTTGGTCACGGTGCTCGCCACCGCGTTGATGCCGTCCTTGGTCGGGCGCGCGCCGAAGCCGCCCTTGACGCTTTCGTAGCTCACGTAACGCTCGCCCGTGCGGTAATCGACGCCGCAGAACGTCATGATGGCCGACGTTCCCTGCGAGCCGGCCATGACGCTGCCCGGCGTGATGCGGAACATCGCCGCGAACAGCATCTCGGCCACCCGGTGCGACATCTCGTGGTTGGCGTAGACCACGGGAGCGGGCAATTGCGCGTTCACCACCGAGCCGGGCGGCGCGGTCACCGTCACCGGCCGCCAGCAGCCGGAGTTGGGTGGGATGAGGCTGCGCGGGTCGGCGATCATCTTGAGCGCGCAGAACACGCCCGATGCCGTCACGGTCAGCGGCGCGTTCATCGGCCCCGCCACCTGCGGGTCGGAGCCGGCGAAATCCACCGTCACGCGATCGCCCTGCTTCCTGACGCGCAATCGCAGGCGGAATGTCTCGTCGGCCGCCGCGCCGTCCGCGATCACGCCGTCGCCGTCCAGGATTTCCTCGAAGGCGGCCTCGCCGTCGGGCAGTGCGGCGAGCGCCACCCGCATCATGGTTTCCGAATAGTCGAGCACCTCCTCCATGATGCGCAGCAGCTCGTCCGCGCCATACTTGCGCGCCAGGGCCTCCAGTCGCTGCCCGGCCCGCCAGCAGCTCGAGACTTGCGCGCGGAGGTCGCCCCGGCGTTCGGCCGGCGTGCGCACGTTGGCGAAGATGATCGCCTCGATCCCGGGATCGGGCTTGCCGTCGCGGTAAAGCCGCACGGGCGGCAGCCGGAGCCCCTCGCCGTAGATTTCGGTCACCGCGCCGTAGCTGCCGGGTGTGGCGCTGCCGATGTCGGGCCAGTGCGCGCGAACGCAGCCGAAGCCGAGCAGCCGTTCTCTCGCGAACGCCGGCGCCACCACGTTCACGTCCGGCAGGTGCGATCCGCCCTCGTACGGATCGTTATGGATGAACACGTCGCCGGGCGAGATGTCGGGGAACGCCCGGACGACGGCGCGCACCGCGTCGGGCATGGAGCCGAGATGAATCGGCAGGTCCGGCCCCTGCGCCACCATCTCGCCGCGCGCGTCGAAGATGCCGCAGGAATAATCGCCCGCGACCTTCAGCAAGGGCGAGTACGCGGTCTTGGCGAGGACGATCTTCATCTCCTCGGCGGCGGCGTGGAGCGCGTTCTTGATCACCTCGAACCGGGCGGGATCGGTGCGGAGCCGGTAAGGGTCGGGCATGTCAGGTTCTCCGCATCCGGATGTAGCCGCGCGCGTCGACCACGGCTCGCCAGGCGGGCGGCAGCACAGCCGTCGAGTCGGCCGCCTCGATGATCGCCGGCCCGACGACAACCGTGCCCGGCACGAGCCCTTCGCGCCAATGCACCGCGCACGGTGCGAGGCCGGTCTCGGGGAACCAGACCACGCGCTCCCGCGTCCGGGCGCGCGAGGCGTCCGCGGGTTGCTCCAAGATCATGCCCGGCAGCCTGCCGAACGCCGTCACGCGCAGGTTGACGAGCTGCACCGGCTCGACCTCGTTCGCATGGCCGTAGGTTTGCGCGTGCTTGGCGTGGAACGCGGCAGTCACCGCGTCGAGCGAGGCGCGCGCCACCACGCCGGACGGGACCGGCACGGTGAGTTCGTAGGCCTGTCGTCGATAGCGCACGTCGGCGGAGCGGAGGAGCTCGCGGCGGTCCGCGGGAATGCCGGCCGCTTCCAGCATGGCCGCGGCTTCGTGTTCCATCCCCGCCAGCGCGTCGGCGAGGCGTTCGGGCGGAAGTGTCGAGAGATCGGCGTAGAGCGTGCGCGCGTAGTCGCGGCGGAGGTCGGTCGCAACCAGCCCGAGGGCGGAAAACGCGCCAGGCGCCGGGGGCACGATCACTTCCGGGATCAGCAGCTCGTCGGCGAGAAACGCGGCGTGGACCGGCCCCGCGCCCCCGAAGGCGATCAAGCCGAACTCCTGCGGGT
>CAXUIE010000513.1:0-2023 GCA_964250825.1 uncultured Acidisphaera sp.
CGTCTCCGCACCATCCGCCGCGACCTCCTCCAGGGTGCGGGCCAGCGCCTCCCGGCGGATCAGCCCGGCCAGCGGCGGCGCGCCTTCCTGTTCCGCCCCGGCGAGGAACACGGCGCGGCTCCGTTCGTCGGCGGCGAGCACGGCCCTGAACTCGCCGGCGAAGCGCCGGTAGGTGTGGGTGACGGCGAACCCGTGCCGCGCGCAGCCGATCGCGTGGGCGAACAGGCTCTCCCACGGCAGCCGACCATGCGCCGCATGGAGCGCGTGCAGCCCGGCGAGCGCGCCCGGCACCGACACGCTGCGCGGTCCGCTCACCGGCATCCCGCCCCCAAACCGTTCCGGGGCGGCGGAGGCCGGGGCGGGGCCGGTGCCGTTGATGACGCTCGCCCGGCCCTCGACCGCGAGGTGGATGTGGTAGAACGAATCGCCGCCGAGCCCCGACATGTGCGGCTCGACGACGAACAAGGTGCTGGCGACCGCCACGGCGGCGTCGGCGGCGTTGCCTCCAGCCTTGAGCGCGTCGAGCCCGGCCTGCGCGGCGAGCGGGTGGTTGGCGCCCACCGCTCCCCGCCGCCCCATGATGAGAGGCCGATAGCTGCGCGCGAACCCGCTCATATCCAACTCCTGCGACGATGCGGCAGAATAAGCGGAACGTCGTGTGGCACGAAGCTCTTGCGATTCGCGCTCTTGCGATTCGCCGGGGCGTCCTTAGAACAAAGGAGAAACCGAAGGTTGGATTCCGGGCGGATGGAGTTGCTCGACAAGCTGAAAATCCTGGCCGACGCGGCGAAGTACGATGCTTCGTGCGCGTCCAGCGGCACGGACAAGCGGCACTCGCTCGGCAAGCCAGGGGGCGTCGGCTCCACGGAGGGCATGGGCATCTGCCATGCCTACGCCCCCGACGGGCGCTGCATCAGCCTGCTGAAGATCCTGCTGACCAACTCCTGCGTGTTCGATTGCCTGTACTGCATCAACCGCCGCTCCTCCAACGTCCGCCGGGCGCGGTTCACCGTGGACGAGGTCGTCACCCTCACGCTCGGCTTCTACCGCCGCAACTGCATCGAAGGGCTGTTCCTGAGCTCGGGGATCATCAAGGACCCCGACTACACGATGGAGCAGGTGGTGCGGGTCGCGCGCATCCTGCGCGAGGAGCACGGCTTCCGCGGCTACATCCACCTTAAAACCATCCCCGACGCCGACCCCGCGCTGCTGGCCGAGGCGGGCAAGTATGCCGACCGGCTCAGCATCAACGTGGAGCTGCCGACGGAGGGGAGCCTCGGGCGCCTGGCCCCGGAGAAGAACGCGCCGAGCATCCGCCGCTCGATGGGCCGGTTGCGCGCGCGGATCGAGGCCGGCCGCGAGAAGGGCGCGCCGCGCTTCGCCCCGGCCGGGCAGAGCACGCAGATGATCGTGGGTGCGGACGACAGCGCCGACGGCGCCATCCTCCGCCTCAGCACCAACCTGTACGGGTCGTACGGGCTGCGCCGGGTGTATTACTCGGCGTTCAGCCCCATCCCCGACGCGAGTTCCGCCCTCCCGCCGCAGCGCGCCCCGTTGGTTCGGGAGCACCGGCTATACCAGGCCGACTGGCTGATGCGCTTCTACGGGTTCGAGGCGGGCGAGCTGGTCACGGACGGGAGGGCGATGCTCGACCTCCAGGTCGATCCCAAGCTCGCCTGGGCGCTGGCGCACCGCGCGGAGTTCCCGATGGACGTCAACCGCGCCTCCCGCGAGCAGCTGCTCCGCGTGCCGGGCTTCGGGGTGCGCTCGGTCGATCGCATCCTCGGCGCGCGGCGGCATCGCCGGCTGCGCATGGGCGACCTCGCGCGGTTGCGGCTGCCGATGGCGAAGATCGCCCCGTTCGTCGTCACGATGGACTACACGCCGCGCGCGCTCGACGAGGCGCGGCTTGCCTCCCGGCTCACCCCGCCGCCCCGCCAAGCGGAACTGTTCGGCTGATGTCGAGCATCTTGATGCCGAGCATCTTGATGCCGAGCATCTGATGCCGGGCGTCGTCCTGGCC
>CAXUIE010000514.1:0-2011 GCA_964250825.1 uncultured Acidisphaera sp.
TGCGGACGGACGTATCCTGGCGGCGTCCGGCAGCGCGCTACGCTTCCCTCTACCGCCACGCGCTGGACGGGCGCGCGTGACGGGGCGGGACGGCGCGCCTGAGCCGCTCGGCGTCACGGCTGACACGGATGGGGTAAACGTCGCGGTGTGGTCGGCCCATGCCGAGGCGATCGAGTTCTGCTTGTTCGACGAAGCGGGCGAGCGCGAAACCGATCGGGTTCGCCTGTCCGGGCGGACAGGGGCCGTGTTCCACGGCCGCGCGCAAGGCGTCGCCCCCGGCGCGCGCTACGGGCTGCGCGCCCACGGCCGCTGGGCACCGGAGAACGGCCATCGGTTCAACGGAGCGAAGCTGCTCTTGGACCCGTTCGCGACGGCGATCGACCGCCCGTTCGCGCTGCATCCCGATCTGTTCGACGGCGCGCGGCCCAACCCCGCCGACAGCGCGCATGCGATGCCGAAAGCGATCGCGGCCGGCCCCGAGCCACCGACGGGGGAACGCCCAGCCTTCGACTACGCCGGCCAGGTCATCTACGAGTTGCATGTTCGCGGTTTCACCCGGAAGCACCCCGCCGTTCCGGAGGCGATCCGCGGCACCTTTGCCGGCCTCGGGCACCCGGCGGCGATTGCCCACCTACACCGGCTCGGCGTAACGGCAGTGGAGCTGATGCCTTGCGCCGCATGGATCGACGAGCGGCACCTGCCGCCGCTCGGCCTCTCAAACTACTGGGGCTACAACGGCGTTGGTTTCCTCGCACCCGATCCTCGGCTCGCGCCAGGCGGCTGGCCGGAAATCAGCGCCGCCATCGGCGCGCTGCACGAGGCGGGGATCGCGGTGCTGCTCGACGTGGTGCTCAACCACACGGGCGAAGGCGACGAGGGCGGCCCCACCCTTTCCCTGCGCGGCCTCGACAACGCCAGCTACTACCGGCTGCGGCCGGACGAACCCTCCCGCCATGTCAACGACACCGGCTGCGGCCACACGCTGGCACTCGACCGGCCGCCGGTGGTGCGGCTTGCGATGGACGCGCTGCGGAGCTGGGTGCGCCGCGCCGGGGTCGACGGCTTCCGTTTTGATCTCGCCCCGGTGCTTGGCCGCCGCGCGGACGGGTTCGATCCCGGCGCGCCGCTGCTCGCCGCGATCGGGCAGGACCCGATGTTGCGCGGGCGCGCGCTGATCGCCGAACCCTGGGATATTGGGGCGGGCGGCTACCGGCTGGGCGAGTTCCCCGACGCCTGGGGCGAGTGGAACGATCGCTTTCGCGACACCGCCCGGAGGTTCTGGCGCGGGGACGCCGGAACGCTGGGCGAGATGGCGACGCGGCTCGCCGGGTCCGCCGACATCTTCGGCGCGCGGCGCCGCCCCCTCTCGCGCTCCATCAATTTCGTCAGCGTCCATGACGGCCTCACCTTGGCGGACGTCGTCGCCTATGAGCGCAAGCACAACGAAGCGAACGGCGAACACAACCGTGACGGCACCGACGACAACCACTCGTGGAACAACGGCGTGGAGGGTCCGACGGAGGACGCGACGGTTCTGGATCGGCGGCGAACCGACGCGCGCGCCCTGCTCGCGACCGTGCTGCTCGCGCGCGGGACGCCGATGCTCTCGATGGGCGACGAATGCGGCCGCACCCAGGGCGGCAACAACAACGCCTACGCGCAGGACAACGCGCTGTCCTGGTTCGACTGGGCCGGCATGGATGCCGGGTTGCTCGAGTTCACCGCGCGCCTGATCGCCGCGCGCCGCGCATCGCCTGCCCTGACGGCAACGGGGGTGCTGACCGGCCAGCCGCCGGCAGCCGGGGATTGGCCGGACGCCGCGTGGCTGGCGCCGGATGGCCGGCCAATGTCGGAAGCAAGCTGGCGTGATACGACCAACCGGACGGTTGCTCTGGCACTGCGCGAGGCGGGAGATCGCGTGGTCGTCGTGCTCCATGCGGCCCTCGTGGACGCAACGATCCGCCTGCCCGACGCTGCGGCGGGTCGTCAGTGGCGCGTCCTCATCGACAGC
>CAXUIE010000515.1:0-2008 GCA_964250825.1 uncultured Acidisphaera sp.
GCTTGCTACGTCGGCGTCGAAGCTATGTCCTGTCCGCCGCGCTCCGCCGCTCCGCCGCCTTTCTGCCCCGCTCGCCCCGCGCGGGGATGCAGGATGGAGTCCGCGTCCCCATGTTGAGCGACAACACGAGTCCGATTGACCTATTATCGGTCATTCTGCGAGCATTGCTTGACCTTTAAGGACGGGACGAGAGCCCGGACGTGAGCGAACAAACATGAGCAATTTCGGCCGCAACCTGGCACTTTGGGTAATCATCGCCCTGTTGCTTGTGGTTTTGTTCAACTTGTTTCAGCCGGGGGCCACGCATAACGGCGCGACCCAGGTCGCCTATTCCGATTTCATCGGCGAGGTGAACGGCGGCCGGGTGCGCGACGTGGTGATCCAAGGCCGCACCGTCTCCGGCCAGCTCACGGACGGGCGCACCTTCCAGACCTACACGCCGGAAGACCCGTCGCTGGTCAACCGGCTCACCGACAAGAGCGTGCGGGTGATCGCCAAGCCCGAGGAAAGCGACGTCAATCCGCTGCTCCATTACCTGCTGTCGTGGTTCCCCATGCTGCTGTTGATCGGCGTGTGGGTGTTCTTCATGCGGCAAATGCAGTCGGGCGGCGGCCGCGCCATGGGCTTCGGGAAGTCGCGCGCCCGGATGCTCACCGAGAAGCAGGGGCGCGTGACGTTCGACGACGTGGCCGGCATCGACGAGGCGAAGGGCGAGCTGCAGGAGATCGTCGAGTTCCTCAAGGACCCGCAGAAGTTCCAGCGCTTGGGCGGCAAGATCCCCAAGGGCGTGCTGCTGGTCGGCCCCCCGGGCACCGGCAAGACCCTGCTCGCGCGCGCCATCGCCGGCGAGGCCAACGTGCCGTTCTTCACCATTTCCGGCTCCGACTTCGTGGAGATGTTCGTGGGCGTCGGCGCGTCGCGCGTGCGCGACATGTTCGAGCAAGGCAAGAAGAACGCGCCCTGCATCATCTTCATCGACGAGATCGACGCAGTCGGACGGCACCGCGGCGCGGGCCTCGGCGGCGGCAACGACGAGCGTGAGCAGACCCTCAACCAGATGCTCGTCGAGATGGACGGCTTCGAAAGCAACGAGGGCGTCATCCTGATCGCGGCCACCAACCGGCCGGACGTGCTCGACCCGGCGCTGCTCCGCCCCGGCCGGTTCGACCGGCAGGTGGTCGTGCCCAACCCGGACGTGAACGGCCGCGAAAAGATCCTTCGCGTCCACATGCGCAAGGTGCCGCTGGCGTCCGACGTCGACCCCAAGGTGATCGCGCGCGGCACGCCGGGCTTCTCGGGGGCCGACCTCGCCAACTTGGTCAACGAGGCGGCGCTGCTGGCTGCTCGGCTCGGCAAGCGCGTGGTCGCGATGAGCGAGTTCGAGAACGCCAAGGACAAGGTGCTCATGGGCACCGAGCGCCGCTCGCTGGTGATGAGCGAGGCGGAGAAGCGCATGACCGCCTACCATGAGTCGGGCCATGCGCTCTGCGCCATGCACGAGCCGGAGTGCGACCCGGTGCACAAGGCGACGATCATTCCGCGGGGCCGGGCGCTTGGCCTGGTGATGAGCCTGCCGGAAGGCGATCGCTACTCCAAGAGCAAGTCCAAGCTGCTGTCCGAGCTCACCATGGCGATGGGCGGACGCGCAGCCGAGGAGATCATCTTCGGCCCCGACAAGGTCTCCAATGGTGCCTCCGGCGACATCAAGATGGCGACCAATCAGGCGCGGATGATGATCACCGAATGGGGCATGAGCGACAAGCTTGGCATGATCGCCTACGGCGACAACAGCCAGGAAGTGTTCCTCGGGCACTCCGTCACTCAGAACAAGAACGTGTCGGAAGCGACGGCGCGCGAGATCGATCGCGAGATCAAGGACATCATCGATCGCGCCTATCAGAAGGCCAAGCACATCCTCACCGAGAACGTCGAGGAGCTGCACCGGCTGGCCCGCGGGCTCCTCTAACACTAAACGCTGGCGTGCTACGAGATCCTCACCGTCCTGCGC
>CAXUIE010000516.1:0-2006 GCA_964250825.1 uncultured Acidisphaera sp.
GTCCCGCCACGCGTCGCGCGCGTGCGCCAGCAGGTTGTCGGCCGGCTCGGCGCCGATCTCGCGCGCGAGCCTCGCCGCGCCGTCTCCGACCAGCAACTCGTGCGGCAGCCTGTCCATGACGGCCCGCGCCACCGTCACGGGATGCAGGAAACCCTTCAGCGCGCCGACGGCGCCCGTGCGCAAGCTGGTTCCATCCATGACGGCGGAATCGAGCTCCACCTCGCCAAGGATGTTCGCCCATCCCCCGCGCCCCACGGTGCGCACGCGTTCGTCCTGCTCCACCAGGCGCACGCCCGCCTCGATCGCATCGAGCACCGGCCGGCCCTGGGCCAACATCGACGCGGTGGTGTCGGCGCCCGGATAGCCCTCGTTGTTGGTGATCAGTATCAACGATCTCTCCGGCCGCTATCGCATCGACGGCCTCACGCTATGCCGGCCGCGACCGGAGGTCCAGCGGGCGACGATGTTGCCAGGATCGAGCGTGGGGACCATGATGCGTCCGTAATCAAGCCGGCGGTTTTCGATATCCGATGACCGCACCCGAAGCTGCTGGGAGGTGAGGGAGAGTTCGGATGAAGACTCCGGTGTGGACCGGTTTCGTGGTTGCCATCGCCCTGCTCGCCGGCGTGATCGGCGCAAGCCGGACCGCGCGGGCGCAGGACACGGATCTCACCCCGGCCGCGCGCGCCGCGTTGCAGGCGATACTCGCGACCGGAACGGGCGAGACGCGCTTTACGCCACCCGGTCCGGCAATCGATCCGAGTTCGCTCAAGGGCAAGCTGATCTTCACCATTCCGAGCTCGACCGCGATTCCGTTCTGCGACGTCATCGACCGCCAGATGGATGATTTCGCGAAACGCCTGGGGATCAGGCACGAAGTCTGGCAGACGACCGCGCAGCTTGGTCAGTGGGTGCAGGGATTCACCACCGCGATCTCGCACAAGGCCGACCTGATCAACGTCGCATGCGGCCTCGATCCCGCGACCGTGGCGCCGCAGATACGCGAGGCACTGAACAAGGGTGTTCCGGTTGTCGCCGCTCATACCTACGCGCTGGGGCAGCCCCCGCTGGCGGACCTCTCGAGCATCGTTTACGGCGCCTATATCCACGGCGCGGAACTCGAGACCGCCTGGGTCATCCTGAAGACCGAAGGCAAGGGAAACGTGCTCGTCGTCACCGCGCCAAGCACGACCAGCAGCCCCTTCATCGAGAAGACGATCCTCGGGATGTTCGCCAAGTATTGCCCGCGCTGCAAGGTGCGCGTGTCGGGCGTGAACGCCGCTGATTGGGCGACCAAGGTCGGGCCGACCGTGCAGAGCGCCATCCTCTCGGACCGGCAATTGAATTACGTGATCCCGATCTATGACGGCATGGTCCAGTTCGTCATGCCGGCGATCACGACGACAGGAGCCTCCGATCGGGTGAAGATCGCCTCGTTCAACGCCACGCCGGCGGTGCTCGACATGATCCGCTCCGGCGATGTCGTCACCTTCGACTCCGGTGAGGACACGACCTGGCTGGCGGGCGCGATCCTCGATCAGGACATGCGCGTCCTGCTGAAGCAGCCGCCGATCAAGGAGTACGCCGTGGGGATTCGCGCCTTCACCAAGACCGATGTCCAGGCGGCCGGCGTTCCCGCGAAGCTGGGCGTGGGCTACGGCGACAGCGCGCAGAAGGGCTACGAGGCGCTCTGGGGTTTGAAGTGAGGCCGCGACGGCCGCCGGCTTGATGGCGGAGGAACAGGCCGGCCCGCCGATTCTCGAGGCGCGGCACGTCAGCAAACGCTTCGGCGGCACGCTGGCGCTTGATGATGTCGAGCTGACGATCGACGGCGGCACCGTGCATGGCCTGGTCGGCCATAATGGTTCCGGCAAATCGACGCTGATCAAGATCCTCGCCGGCTACCATGAACCGGAGCCGGGAGCCGAACTTGCGATTGATGGCCGTTCGGTTCGGCTGCCGCTGGCGCCGGGCCGGTTCCGGTCACTCGGCATGGCGTTCGTGCA
>CAXUIE010000517.1:0-2006 GCA_964250825.1 uncultured Acidisphaera sp.
CGGTGTCCCCAGGATCTCGGCCTCGCCCCGATACGCCTGCCCGTCCCTCAGCACCGCGTCATGCACCGGACCCGCCGCGAGCCGGGTGCCGATCGCGCGCGCGCCGTCCGGCGTGCGGACGTTCGTGCTGACCCGCAGGTCGCCGCGGAACAAGGTCGCGGTGCCGCCCATGATGGCGCGCACCGTGTCCACGACGCTCGTGTCGCCGTCGATGACATAGCCGTTCGCCGCGATGATGCGGTCGCCCTCCAAGCGCAGCGGCGTGCCGCCGGTCTTGCCCCGAAGCAGCTCGCGTTCCAGCTTGAGGCTGCTCTCGAGCGTTCCTTGGGCGCGCTCCAGCATGGCGCTCTCGACCTGCCGCACCACAAGCCACACCGCGAGCGCGACGACGGCGGCGACGATGAAGCCGCCCGCCGTCGCAAGGCGAACGGCGATGCTCCAGCCGGCGGGGGAGAGACCCGCGAAGCGGTGCGAGCGACCCATTAGGCGAGCCCGTGACATGCGGCGGTCTCCGGCGAGGATGATCGCCTTCATACCGGATGCCGGTTAACCAGCCGTGATCGGGAATGAAGCTCGGCAGGTCGTCCCGAGATGCGGGGATCAGCTAAGTTCGCGGGTTGGCTTGGGCGAGCATGACTGAAGGAAGCCAAACCCGGGTGACCTTCCACGCCCCGCGCTCGATTTCCAGGCGCAAGCGGACCAGTTGGTGCTTACCGGCGCCCGGCGGTCGGACCAGCACCGAAAAGATCGTGGGCGTGTTGAAGAACGCCCAAACGATCGCGGGCCTCGCGGTGGCGATGCGACCCTGCGGCGGAGCGAGGGAAGCAACGCGCGACGCCGCGACGACCGCTTCCGCACTGACTTCCTCGTCGATGGCATTGGCGGCGATGCCGCGCACGAAGGAATACCCGAACGGGCGCAGATGGGCGTCGGCGCTCGCGACCTTCACGGCAGGCTCGTCGAACACGGTGTCGCAAACGTCCTCCTTGATGCCTTCACGGACGTCGTCCCATTCGACAAATTTCCCAAGCGTCGCGGCGTCGCCCTGCCGAACCGCCTCGGTCAAGCGAAATAGCGTCACGTATGGCCAGGCGACGTAGGCGACGCACAGAACGGCGATCGCCGCGACCATGGGCTTTGTGCTTCGCATTCCGCCCGCTCCGCCACTTAACCGGAATGAGGCAATCGCGCCGACCACGACCGCGCACGTCCGAGAACAATCGAGCCTATGCCGGCTTGCTCGCGGAACTCAACTGGTTCGCTCGCTCCGACGGCGCGTTTTCCGTGAATTGCGCGTAAAGCGCCGGGTCGGCGGCGCCCTCGGTGCCGATCCCCGGCGACCATGCCTTCCGCGCCCAGCATCCGCATGCAGGGTGCCGCCGCTTCGTCCGGTATCGCCATGACCGCGTGAAGGGGGCCGGGCAGCGCCGTCAAGCCGCCCTGTTCGGCGCTGCCCAACAGACAGGGGGCGTGGTCCGGCTCCACGACGAAAGGCGCCGGAGCCGGGTCGAGCCGCCATCGCAGGTGAGCCGAACGGACGCCGCCATGCCGCCGACCCGGCTTGCGCCGGAGCCGGGTCGAGCCGCCATCGCAGGTGAGCCGAAACGGACGCCGCCATGCCGCCGACCCGGCTTGCGCGAACACGTGAGTGGGCGGTGCGCCCGACCATTGATCGAGTGCCTCGTCGGCCATCAGCCGATGGCCCCGCACGATTCGCCGCGGCGCCCCGACATAGCCGGGCCACGCGGTGTCGGCATCGGACCGAGCATCGCCGGAAACGTGGACCGCGTTGCGCCGCCTCGCAACCTTCTCTACTGCTGCCCCGGCGGCAGGGCCGGGACAGGCAAGCCATGCGGATCTCCATTCTGGGCGGCGGCGGCTTCCTCGGCCGCAAGCTCGCGGCGCGATTGGCGCGCGAGGGACATCTCGGCGGGACGGCCGTCACCAGCCTCGCCCTGTTCGACGTGACCCCGCCCCCCCCCCCCCCCGCCGCCGCGCCAATCCCC
>CAXUIE010000518.1:0-2005 GCA_964250825.1 uncultured Acidisphaera sp.
TTCATGAAGCGCAGCACCGGGATCGGAAACATCGTCGGCGGCCCGAGTGGGCCGAACGGCTGCTCGAACTGGCCGTTGAGGCTGTTCGCGGCGACCGAGCGCCCCGGCTGCCCAACGCGCGACCGACCGCTCTCGCCGTGCGTGATGAGGATGGTCTTCGCCAGCCCCGCCTCGATCGCGGCGGCGGCGTGGCGCAGGTGGATCATGAACGAGCAGCCGCCGACGGAGGTGCCGTCCACCCAGGAGGGCATGATGCCGAGATAGTGCGCGATCTGCTGCGGCGTTTCAACCGCGGTCGCGACGCCGTCGATGTCGGTGGGCTTGAGGCCGGCGTCCTTCATCGCCAGCAGTGCCGCGTCCGCGTGCAACTGGATCTGCGACATGTCCGGCACGACGCCGAGCTTGGAGGTTTCCGACGCGCCGACGATGGCGACTGATCTCGCTCCCATCGTCTTCACCCCTTCGCCGGACGAAACAGCGGCAAGGCGATGTCGTCGTCCATCGGCTCGAACACCACTTCGAGCTGCATGTCGAGCTGCAGGGCCTCGGGGGTTTGCGGGCAATCGACGATGTTGGTCATCATGCGCGGCCCTTCCTCGAGCTCGACCACGGCGATCGCGTAGGGCGGCTTGAAGCCGGGCACCGGGCGGTGATGGATGACGTAGCTGTGCAGGGTCGCCCGGCCGGACGCCTTGAACCAGCTCACGTCCGTCGAGCCGCTTCCGGGCGCGAACGGCCGCGGCGGGAAATACGCCTCGCCCGTGGTGTTGTCGCGCTGCAACCTGAGCTCGCCCGCCTTGGTACCGTCCCAGAAGTGCTGGGTCTCCGGCGTGGGCACGGGTTTGGCGCGTCCCGGTTCGAGCATCGGTTCGTTTCCTTTACTGCAACGTTCGGGCACGATCTTGGCCGAGCGGGCGGCCGGGGTCCAGGGCGGCTCAGTCCACCTCGTCCACGCGGCCGGCGACCACGATCTCGAGGTCGCCCCGGGACGCGCGGCATGGACCGCCCCGCGTTTGTCGGCGTAGAGCCTCGACGACGTTCGTCGCGATCTCGGAATGCGCGACCGTCCCGCCGTTCATCGCCACGGGCGCGAAACCGTCGAACTCGAACGGCCGGTCCTGCTTGCGTTCCCAGGCGAGGAACTCGTCAAGCGACATGCGCTGGCGGAGGAGTTCGCTCATCGCCTCGGCGTGGCACGCGCAACGCGGGTCCGCGCGGGCGCGGTTGGACTGGCGCGGCCCTCCAGGTATCACTCTGCCCGGACGCACGACCCGACGAGGCATCGAACCATGACCGAGGCACCCCCCGACCGGCTTTCGGTGAACCCAAGGAGCCCGTATCACGACTCGGCGGCGCTGGAGCGCGGCGTCGGCGTGCGGTTCAAGGGCGAGGAAAAGACCAACGTGGAGGAGTATTGCGTCAGCGAAGGCTGGGTTCGTCTCGCGGTTGGCAAGACCTTGCAGCGGGACGGCTCGGCCATGACGATCAAGCTGCAAGGCCAAGTTGAGCCGTATTTTCGCGACGCGAGCGCGAACTAACCGACCCAACCGGCTTGCGGATGCCGCTCCCAGCGGCAACTCTGCTCCCAAGCAAGCTCGGAGAGCCCTTCATGCCCCGCATCGGTTTCGGCGCGTTCCTCGCCCCGCACCATCCCATCGGCGAGCACCCGATGTTGCAGTTCCGCCGCGACCTCGACTTTGCCGAGCACCTCGACCGGCTCGGCTTCGACGAGTTCTGGTGCGGCGAGCACCATTCGAGCGGCTGGGAGATGATCGCCTCGCCCGAGATGTTCCTCGCCGCCGCCGGCGAGCGCACCAAGCGGATCAAGCTCGGCACCGGGGTGATCTCGCTGCCCTACCACCATCCGTTCAACGTGGCGCAGCGCATGGTGCAGCTCGACCACATGACGGGCGGGCGGGCCCTCTTCGGCTCGGGGCCGGGGGCGCTCCCGTCCGACGCCCACACGCTCGGCATCGACCCCATGACCCAGCGCGACCGCCAGGAC
>CAXUIE010000519.1:0-2002 GCA_964250825.1 uncultured Acidisphaera sp.
TGGTCGCCGGTGCGGAACCAGCCGGCGACAAAGGGGGCGGCGGTCGCGGCGGGGGCCGACCTCGTCCCGCTCGCCTGGTGCATCGCCAGCCCCTCCGGCCCCGTGCAGGACGCGGCCTTCGAGCGCATCGCCGCAATTCTGCGCGCCGCACTCGCCCGCGCGCACGACGCCGAGCCGCTCGACGGCGTGTTCCTCGACCTGCACGGCGCCGCGCTGGTCGACGGCTTCCCCGACGGGAATGTGCGGCCGGGAGTGCGGATGCATCCCGCTCGGGCTTCTCCCGTTCAGCCCGGACCCGGGGAATGATGGGCCGAGCCGGAGGGGAGAGCGCTAATCGGCCTCGTCGACCGATACCGCCGCGCTATTCGCGTCGTGCAGGCTGTTGATGGAGGCATGTAAGCAGCGACCGCCGAAGAAAACGCCGGGGTCGCCAAGCCGCGTTCGTTCTGAAGCCGAAGCATCGGCGTCTGGGCGCGCGAAAGTTGCCAAGGGCAGCGGGAGGGCCATGTCACGTTCTCCTGCCCGCTTCGGCGACATTCGATTGAGGACGGACCGCGCCCTTGGCGAAACACGACTTCCCGCGCCTCGTGCGCGAGATCGAGCACACGCTAATCCCGTTGCCGGACGGCACGAGGCTTGCCGCGCGCGTTTGGCTGCCGGAAGGCGCCGAGAGAGACCCGGTGCCGGCCATCCTGGAGTACCTTCCGTACCGCAAGCGCGACGGCACCTATGAGCGCGACGCCCTGACGCACCCCTACCTCGCGGCCCACGGCTACGCCGCCGTCCGCGTCGACATCCGCGGCAGCGGCGAGTCGGACGGGTTGCTGTTCGACGAATACGCGCGACAGGAGCAGGACGACGCGCTGCATGTGATCGGGTGGCTCGCGGCGCAGCCCTGGTGCAGCGGCGCGGTTGGCATGATGGGCATCTCCTGGGGCGGCTTCAACGGGTTGCAGGTCGCGGCCCGCCAGCCGCCCGCGCTCAAGGCGATCATCACGCTCTGCTCGACCGACGACCGCTACCGCGACGACGTCCACGCGATGGGCGGCGCGCTGCTCACCGCCAAGTTCGGCTGGGCCTCGTTCTTCTTTGGCAGCATGGCCCGGCCGCCCGACCCCGCCCTCGTCGGCGCGGACTGGCGCGCGATGTGGCGGCGACGGCTGGAAAGCGAGCCGCTGTTCCTCGAGCAATGGCTGCGCCATCAGCGGCGCGACGCTTACTGGAAGCACGGCTCGGTGTGCGAGGACTACGAAGCGATCCGCTGTCCTGTCTACGCCGTCGGCGGCTGGACCGACGGCTACACCAACGCCATCCCGCGCCTGCTCGAGCACTTGCGCGTGCCGCGCAAGGGGCTGATCGGGCCGTGGGCGCACGCGTACCCGCATTTCGCCAAGCCGGGCCCGGCCATCGGCTTCCTCCAGGAAGCGCTCCGCTGGTGGGACCATTGGCTCAAGGGGATCGACACGGGGGTCATGCGCGAACCCATGCTGCGGGCGTGGATGACGGAAAGCGTGCGGCCGGCGCGGCACCATGAGGAACTGCCGGGACGATGGGTGGCCGCGTCGGGTTGGCCGCCCCCTGGAATTTTACTGCGTCGATGGTTCCTCGCCGACGCGGGGCTCGATTCGGAGGACGCGGAACTGACGCCCCGCCCGGTGTGCTCGCCCCAGACGGTCGGCGCGGAGGGGGGCAGCTGGTGCCCGTTCGGTCGAGGGGCGGACCAGGCGGGCGACCAGCGGGCCGACGACGCGCGCTCGCTGGTGTTCGACACGGCGCCGCTCCATGCGCGGATGGAGATCCTGGGCGCGCCGGTCGTCACCCTCGACATCGCCACTGACAAGCCGCTCGCCAACCTCGCCGTGCGGCTATGCGAGGTGGGGCCGGACAACGCGTCCCTGCGTGTGAGCTTCGGTGTTCTCAATCTGGCGCATCGCGACAGCCACGAATCGCCGGCCCCGCTCATGCCGGGGCAGCGGTATCGCGTGCGCGTACAGCTCAACGA